>JAFAFD010000102.1 GCA_023423675.1 Pseudomonadota bacterium
CATCTGTCGGATATCGATTGAATTCATCCACGCATGGCGTGGATCTACTGGGACGCGCGGCTTTTGGTAGGTGTCGACCTTGGTCGACACGATTTTTCTGTCAGAGATCAATATTCAAAATGGGGTCAGAGCCCGTTGCGCAGCAACGGGATCCGACCCCGTGCCGTTCCAACAGCACTGGGAAACTGTCGAAGGCGGGGTGGGTCCGGTTGAGGGGGTGTGAGCGGCATGGATGCCGCGACCAAGCCCCCATGGGTGAGGGCGCTTTGCTTCCGAAGCACTGCTTCGCGAGCGCCCGAACGCACAGCCGCCAGCGGCTGGGCCGGACCCCGGAGGGGGGTTTACGGCGTCCCCCTCAACCGGACCCACCCCGCCAACCCACGGAATGCGCGCCTTTGACGTTGACGTTGACGTTGAGCAGGTGCAGGGCGCAGCCCTGCCCGCACACCCACAATCCTCACGACACTGAATCGAAACCCGGTTTCGGCACGCCACTTGCAACTGTTCCAGCGAACACCCCCTTCACTGTTTCTGGAACCGTTGCAGATGTCCCACTCCGTCACTTCGATTCTTTCCCAGATCCGCTCCTATCAGACCCAGATGGGACAGCCCGCGGCGCTCAACCCGCTGGCCGAAGCGCCGCGCAGCAATGCGCTGCCCGGCACGGTCCTGGATGCATCGCAGGTCCAGCCCGCCAGCTTCACCGAGACCCTGCGCGGCGCCATCGCCGGCGTCAACGACGCCCAGCAGAAGTCCGGCGCCCTGGCCAAGGCCTTCGAACTGGGCGAACCCGGCGCCGACCTGGCCAAAGTGATGGTCGCCTCGCAGCAGTCCCAGATCGCCTTCCGCGCCACCGTGGAAGTCCGCAACCGTCTCGTCCAGGCTTACCAGGACGTGATGAACATGCCGCTGTAAGGAACATTGACGCATGGCACTGACGCTCTCCAAGGAAACCTTGAACGCCGAAAAGGCCGGGCAGTGGTTCGACCGCCTGCAGAGTCTGCAGATCACCCGCCGGCTGGGCCTGATGGCGATGATCTCGGTGGCGGTGGCGGCAGGCCTGTTCGTGTTCTTCTGGTCGCAGAAGCCGGGCATGGTCCCGCTGTACACCGGCCTGGACCAGAAGGCGACCGCCGAAGCCACTGACCTGCTGCGCGCGGCACAGATTCCGTTCGAGCTGGACCCGGCCACCGGTGGCATCACCGTGCCGGAGAAGAACCTGCACGATGCCCGCCTGAAGCTGGCCGGCTCCGGCCTGACCGACAGCGGCAAGCTCGGCTTCGAGCTGATGGAACGTGACCCCGGCTTCGGCGTCAGCCAGTTCGTCGAAAGCGCGCGCTACCAGCACGCGCTGGAAACCGAACTGTCGCGCACCATCAACACCCTGCGCCCGGTGCGCGATTCGCGCGTGCACCTGGCCATTCCCAAGCCCAGCGCCTTCACCCGCCAGCGTGACGTGGCCAGCGCCTCGGTCACCCTGGAACTGCGTGGCGGCCAGCAGCTGGAACGCAGCCAGGTCGATGCCATCGTGCACATGGTGGCTGCCGCCATTCCTGATCTGGCGCCGGAACGGGTGACCATCGTCGACCAGAGCGGCCGCATGCTCAGCGTCAGCGACCCGAACAGCGAAGCGGCGGTCAACGCCGCCCAGTTCGAGCAGGTGCGCCGCCAGGAAACCTCGTTCAACCAGCGTATCCGCGAGCTGCTGGAACCGATGACCGGCCCCGGCCGCGTCAACCCGGAAGTGAGCGTGGACATGGACTTCTCGGTGACCGAGGAAGCCCGCGAACTCTACAACGGTGAACCGCAGAAGCTGCGCAGCGAGCAGATGAGCGAGAACACCACCAGCACCCCGGGCCCGCAGGGCGTGCCGGGCGCGACCAGCAACAGCCCGCCGGGCCAGGCGGCCGCACCGGCCACCGCGCAGACCCCGACCGAAAGCAGCAAGAACGCGACCCGCAACTACGAGCTGGACCGCACCCTGCAGCACACCCGCCAGCCGGCCGGCCGCATCAAGCGCGTCTCGGTGGCGGTGCTGGTGGACAACGTGCCGCGCGCCGGTGCCAACGGCAAGGTCACCCCGCAGCCGCTGGCGGCTGCTGAACTGACCCGCGTCGAGGCGCTGGTGAAGCAGGCGGTGGGCTTCAACGCCGAGCGTGGCGACACCGTGTCGGTGATGAACGCGCCGTTCGTGCGCGACACCACCCCGGTGGAAGGCCCGGCCTGGTGGGAGCTGCCGTGGGTGTTCGATGCCGGGCGCATGCTGCTGGGAGCGGTGGTGGTGCTGGCGCTGCTGTTCGGCGTGCTGCGCCCTGCCCTGCGCGGCATCACCGGGCAGAACAAGAACGACAGGAACACCGAGCTGGAACCACACACCGCGGACGTGCAGCTGGTGGACGACGATGGCATGCCGCTGCCGGCACTGGGCGCTGACCGCCTCAGCCTGGCCGGCGCGGATCCGCTGGCCCTGCCGGTGGATTCTTATGAGGAACGACTGCGGATGGCCCGTGAAGCCGTGAAGACCGATTCCAAGCGCGTGGCCCAGGTGGTCAAGGGCTGGGTGGCCAATGACTGACGTACAACTGACCGGCGTGCAGCGCGCTGCCGTGCTGCTGCTGTCGCTGGGTGAGCTGGACGCGGCCGAAGTGCTGCGCCACATGGAACCCAAGGAAGTGCAGAAGATCGGCATCGCCATGGCGACCATGACCGACATCACCCGTGACCAGGTCGGCCGGGTCATGGACCAGTTCAACCAGGAACTGGGATCGAAGACCTCGCTGGGCGTGGGCTCGGACGACTACATCCGCAACATGCTGATCCAGGCGCTGGGCACCGAGAAGGCCAGCGGCCTGATCGACCGTATCCTGCTGGGCCGCAACACCACCGGCCTGGACGCGCTGAAGTGGATGGACCCGCGCGCCGTCGCCGACCTGGTGCGCAACGAGCACCCGCAGATCATCGCCATCGTGATGGCCCATCTGGAAACCGACCAGGCCGCCGATGCGCTGAAGCTGCTGCCCGACCGCACCCGCGTCGACGTGCTGCTGCGCATCGCCACCCTGGACGGCATTCCGCCGAACGCGCTGAATGAACTGAACGAGATCATGGAGCGCCAGTTCGCCGGCAACCAGAACCTGAAGTCGTCCAACATCGGCGGCGTGCAGTGCGCGGCCAACATCCTCAACTTCATGGAAAGCGGCCAGGACCAGGCGATCCTGGGCGAGATCGCGCGCATCGATGCGCCGCTCAGTGGCCGCATCCAGGACCTGATGTTCGTGTTCGACGACCTGGTGGACCTGGACGACCGCGAGATGCAGCTGGTGCTGCGCGAAGTCAGCGGCGAACGCCTGGGCCTGGCCCTGCGCGGCGCCGACATCAAGGTGCGCGACAAGATCACCCGCAACATGTCCCAGCGTGCGGCCGAGATCCTGCTGGAAGACATGGAAGCCCGCGGCCCGGTGCGCCTGTCCGACGTGGAAGGCGCGCAGCGCGAGATCCTGGCCATCGTCAAGCGCATGGCCGATGAAGGCACGGTCACCATCGGTGGCAGCGCGGAGGCCATGCTGTGAGCAACGTCGTACGCTGGCTTGCCCCCGACCTGCTGGCCCAGCCGCAATCGCAGCTGGAGCAGGAGGATGTCTTCGCCCTCACCGAGCCGGACCCCGACCACGAGCCGGAGCCGGTGTTGCAGCTGCCGACCCTGGAGGAGATCCAGGCGATCCAGGACAGCGCCGAGAAGGAAGGCTTCGAGCACGGCCACGCCGATGGCTACGGCCAGGGCCAGGCCGAGGTACGCCGCCTGGTCGCGCAGATCGAAGGCATCCTCGACAACTTCAGCCGGCCGCTGGTGCGGCTGGAGAACGAAGTGGTCGGCGCGCTGGGCGAACTGGCAGTGCGCATCGCTGGCGCACTGGTCGGCCGCGCCTACGAGGCCGACCCGGCCCTGCTGGCGCAGCTGGTGGGCGAAGCAGTGGATGCGGTCGGCGGCAGCACGCGTGAAGTGGAAGTGCGCCTGCACCCGGATGACATCGCCGCGCTCGCGCCGCTGATGACCCTCACCCCGACCCAGCGCCTGGTGCCCGATACCAGCCTGAGCCGCGGCGACCTGCGTGTGCACGCCGAAGCAGTGCGCATCGACGGCACCCTGGAAGCACGCCTGCGCGGCGCGCTCGATGCAGTGATCCGCCAGACCGGAGCCACGCCATGACCGCCGAACCGAACCTGCCCCCGCCGTCGACCGACTGGGCCGTGGCCCGCAACCTGCGCCTGGCCCGCCGGCTGGATGGCCTGCGCGTGGATACCGCGCACGGCCGCGGGCTGATCCGCGAGGGCGTGCTGCGCCGCGCGGTCGGCCTGACCCTGGAAGCGGTGGGCTGCGAAGCCCCGCTGGGTGCCAGCTGCAAGGTGGAAGTGGTCGATGGCGGCTGGGTCGACGCCGAAGTGGTCGGCTTCGCCGGCGAACGCACTTACCTGATGCCCAGCGCCGAACTGCATGGCCTGCTGCCCAACGCACGCGTGGTGCCGTCTGCGCGCCGTGGCGGCGTGGAAGTGGGCGAAGGCCTGCTCGGCCGCGTGATCGACAGCGATGGCGTGCCGTTGGATGGCAAGGGCCCGATCCGTGCTGAAGGCCACGTCGGCATGGCCGGCGTTTCGATCAACCCGCTCGCGCGCGAGCCGATCACCCAGCCGCTGGACGTCGGCGTGCGCGCCATCAACGCCCTGCTGCCGATCGGCCGCGGGCAGCGCGTGGGCCTGTTCGCAGGTTCCGGTGTCGGCAAGTCGACGCTGCTGGGCATGATGACCCGCTACACCGCCGCCGACGTGATCGTCGTTGGCCTGATCGGTGAACGTGGCCGCGAAGTCCGTGATTTCGTCGAAACCACGCTGGGCGAGGAAGGCCTGCGCCGCGCAGTGGTGGTGGCCAGCCCGGCCGACCGCCCGCCGCTGGCACGCCTGCACGGCGCCTACCGCGCCACGGCCATCGCCGAGTGGTTCCGCGACCAGGGCCTGAACGTTCTGCTGCTGATGGACTCACTGACCCGCTTTGCCCAGGCGCAGCGCGAAATCGGCCTGTCAGTGGGTGAACCGCCGACCACCCGCGGCTACCCGCCGTCGGTGTTCGCCAAGCTGCCGGCACTGGTCGAACGCGCCGGCAACGGCGCCAAGGGTCGTGGCTCGATCACCGCCTTCTACACCGTGCTGACCGAGGGTGATGACCCGCAGGATCCGATCGCCGATGCGGCGCGCGCGATCCTCGACGGTCACATCCTGCTCTCGCGCCGGGTGGCGGACAGTGGCCTGTACCCGGCCATCGACGTCGAATCATCGGTCAGCCGCGTGGTCACGGAAATCGCCGACGAGCCGTGGCGCCTGCGCATCCGCAAGCTCAAGCGCCTGGTGTCGGCCTATTCGTCCAACCGCGACCTCATCGCGATCGGTGCTTACCAGCGCGGCAACGATGCCGCCACCGACGAAGCCCTGGAGCGCTGGCCGGAAATCATGGAGTTTCTCGGCCAGGACGTGGCCAAAGCCGCTGATCTTCCGCACAGCCAGGCGGCGCTGCAGCGCCTGGTGGATTAAGAGAGCCGAACCATGACACAGTCCAAGCGCATCGATCCCCTGCTGAAGCGCGCGCAGGAACACGAAGACACCGTGGCCCGTGACCTGGCCGAGCGCCAGCGCGTGCTCGACACCCACCTGTCGCGCCTGGATGAGCTGCGCCGCTACGCCGAGGAGTACGCCAACGCGCAGATGGCCGCCACCAGCCCGGCGCAGCTGCTGAACCGCCGCGCCTTCCTCGACCGCCTCGACAGCGCGGTGGAACAGCAGCAGGCCACGGTGAACGGCAACCGCGAGAAGGTGGAAGCCGAACGCGCGCGCCTGATCTTGGCCAGCCGTGACAAAGCCGTGCTGGAACAGCTGGCCGCCAGCTACCGCGCCCAGGAAAAGGTAGTGACCGACCGCCGCGACCAGCGCGAGATGGATGACATCGGCGCCCGCCGTGCACGCCTGGCGCAGACCGCGGAACCGGATGGCGGCGAGCAGGGAGGCCGCTCGTGATGCCCTCCGCCCTGTCCAGCAGCATCGGCACCGGCAGCACCGCCAGCAGCACCGCCAGCCCCGCGCGCAGCACCGCCAGTGGCAAGGACTTCGGGCAGATACTGCAGGGCTCGCCCGCGGCCGAGGCGAAGCCCAAGCCTGCCAGCAAGGCCCCATCGTCCAACAGCGCGCCGGCCAACCCGGACGGCGGCGCGGATGCACCGGCCAGCAGCGCCGCAGACAGTGACGGCGCGACGACCGAAATGACGTCTACCGCCCCTCCGCCTACCCAGGCCACGACGGACGACAAGGACGCGGCGACGGAGGGCGATGAGGCGCCGTGGCCGCCGCTCGGCCTGGCCGGCCTGGTGCTGGCGGTGCCGGTGCCGGTGCCCACCGACGCCGTCGCCGCGACACCCGTGGCAACGACCGAGGGCGGCGGCGCGGATCTGGCTGCGGCGGCGCCGGCATTGCCGGCCACCGGCCTGCCCACGGCAGCGCCGCTGGCTGCCGGCACATCCGCTGCCACCGCAACCACCGCCGCAGCGGCCAACAGCGATGGCGACATCGTCACCCAGCCGCTGCCGGACATGATCCTCGGCCAGCAGGCGCTGGACGGCGCCGACGACAGTGACGGCCTGCTGATCGGCGATCGCACGCCGCCCGCCCCGCTGCAGTTTCCCCTGCCCGCCGCGCTGCAGGACCTGAAGGCCGCGCTGGCCAGCACGCCGGTGTTCGACGGCGAACCGACGCCTACCCCGACCCTGGGTGACGACGGCTTCGACCAGGCGGTCGGTGCACGCCTCAGCTGGCTGGCCGACCAGAAGATCGGCCACGCCCATATCCGCCTGAACCCGGAAGACCTGGGTCCGGTGGACGTGCGCCTGCAGATGAATGGCGACAAGGTCCACGCCAGCTTCAGCAGCCCGCACGTGGACGTGCGCCATGCGCTGGAAAGCAGCCTGCCGCGCCTGCGCGAACTGCTGGGCGAACAGGGCTTCCAGCTGGCCCATGCCGATGTCGGCCACCAGAACAGCGGCGACGGCAGTCCGTCGGCGCAGCCCGGCGGCACGGGCGACCTGGCCGGCGGCGACGGAGAACCGTCGCGGGGCGACACCACGGTGTCGGCCGCACAGTTGATGCGCCAGCGCGGGCTGCTGGACGCCTACGCGTAACGACTCGCCGGGCCTGGCCCGGCGCTACCGACAATTTTCCGTCGCACCCCTTCCCTCGCGCTGCGGCACGCCCCTTGCATATCCCGGTGAAGCAACCCTCAGGAGCTTCACCTCGTGGCCGCAGCCGCTGACAAAACCAAGAAGACCGCCGACAAGGACAAGACCGCCAAGTCGCGCGGTCCGCTGTTGATCATCGCCCTGGTGGCCGTGCTGGCCGCAGGTGCCGCCGGTGCCGGCGTCTGGTTCTTTTCCCAGTCCAATCACAATGAAAAGACCGCTGACGCCCCGAAGAAGCCCGCCGTGCCGGCACCGGCGCAGTACTTCGCGCTGGACCCGGCCTTCGTGGTCAACCTCAGCGGCTCGATCGACGGCCCGCGCTACCTGCAGGTGGAAGTGCAGCTGATGACCCGCGATCCGGCCGCGCTGGAAGCGATCAAGACCCACGCCCCGGCCATCCGCGCACGCCTGCTGATGCTGTTCTCGCAGGTCACCGCCGACCAGATCGCCGACATCGCCGGCAAGCAGAAGCTGCAGGCGAACGCGCTGGCCGAGGTGCAGAAGGTGCTCAAGGCGGAGACCGGCAGCAACGGTGCCGACGATCTGCTGTTCACCAGCTTCGTGACCCAGTAAGGGCTGCCCCCGATGAATGACCTGCTGTCCCAGGATGAGATCGATGCCCTGCTCCATGGCGTGGACAGTGGCGCGGTCGAGACCGAGCCGGAGGCGCCCAGTGGCGAGGCCCGTTCGTACGATTTCGCCAGCCAGGACCGGATCATCCGCGGTCGCATGCCGACCCTGGAAATGGTCCACGAGCGTTTCGCGCGCCTGTGGCGGATCGGCCTGTTCAACCTGATCCGTCGCTCGGCCGAACTCTCGGTGCGCGGCATCGAGCTGATCAAGTTCAACGATTACATGCACTCACTGTATGTGCCGACCAACCTGAACCTGATCCGCTTCAAGCCGCTGCGTGGTACCGGCCTGATCGTGTTCGAGCCGACCCTGGTGTTCGCCATCGTCGACAACTTCTTCGGCGGTGACGGGCGCTATCCCACCCGCATCGAAGGCCGCGAGTTCACCGCCACCGAAATGCGGGTGATCCAGCTGCTGCTGAAGCAGACCTTCGCCGACCTGCGCGAGGCCTGGGCACCGGTGATGGAAGTGGATTTCGAATACATCAATTCGGAAATCAACCCGCACTTCGCCAACATCGTGACGCCGCGCGAATACGTGGTGGTGTGCCGCCTGCATGTCGAACTCGACGGCGGTGGCGGCGACATCCACGTCACCCTGCCGTATTCGATGCTCGAGCCGATCCGCGAGCTGCTCGACGCCGGCATCCAGAGCGACCGCAACGACCGCGATGCCAGCTGGGGCGTGATGCTGCGCGAGCAGCTCAACATCGCCGAAGTGACCCTGTCCAGCGTGCTGGCCAGCAAGCGCATGACCCTGCGTGACCTGACCCAGCTGAAGGTCGGCGACATCCTGCCGATCGACCTGAACCCGCAGGTGCCGCTGTGCGTGGAGAACATCCCCGTGTTCACCGGCGAATTCGGCGTCGCCAACGGCATGAACGCCGTGAAGATCACCGCTACCCATCCGCCGGGCACCCGCCCGCGTGTACCCGTCATCCAGGAAGACCCGCAATGAACGATATCGACGCCCACGAACCGACCCCGGCCCAGTTCGGCAACCTGCAGGCCGACGAATCGATCGGCCCGGACCTGAACCTGGACGTGATCCTCGACGTGCCGGTGACCCTGTCGCTGGAAGTCGGCCGCGCCCGCCTGCCGATCCGCAACCTGCTGCAGCTCAACCAGGGCTCGGTGGTGGAACTGGAACGCGGCGCTGGTGAGTCGCTGGATGTGTTCGTCAACGGCACCCTGATCGCCCATGGCGAAGTGGTGGTCATCAACGATCGCTTCGGCGTGCGCCTGACCGACGTGGTCAGCCCGAGCGAGCGGATCCGGAGACTGCGTTGAGCCTGCTGCTCGCCACCGCCCAGGCTGCTGCCAAGACCACCCCGCAGATCGGCCAGCATGCGGCCAGTGCACCGAGCCTGTTCGGCGCGGTGCTGGCGCTGCTGGCGGTGCTGGCGCTGGTGGTCGGCCTCGGCTGGCTGCTCAAGCGCATGCCGGGCAGCGGCTTCCGCCCGCCGGAGGGCATGAAGCTGGTGGCCAGCCTCAATGTTGGCGCCAAGGAACGCGTGGTGGTGGTCGAGGTCAATGGCCAGCAGCTGCTGCTGGGCGTGACCGCCGGCAGCATCCATACCCTGCACACCCTCTCAGAACCGCTGCCGCCGCCCGCGCCGGCGCGCGTGCCGGACTTCAAGAACCTGCCGAATTTCGCCCAGCTGCTGCAGCAGCGGCTGCGCAAGGACCCCTGACATGCGTGTCGCCCGTACCCGCCCCGCCACCATTCTGTCGTGGCTGCTGTTGATCGCCCTGTGCCTGCTGCCCGTGCTGGCGTTTGCCGCGCCCGGTGCGCCGGCCGCGCTGCCGGACGTCAACGTCGGCAAGATCGGCGGCCAGCCGGTCAGCCTGCCGTTGCAGACCCTGCTGCTGATGACGGCGATCACCCTGATCCCGTCGATGCTGCTGGTGCTGACCTCGTTCACCCGCATCATCATCGTGCTGGGCCTGCTGCGGCAGGCGCTGGGCACCGGGCAGACGCCGTCCAACCAGGTGCTGCTGGGCCTGGCCCTGTTCCTGACCGCGATGATCATGATGCCGACCTGGGACAAGGCGTGGAGCACGGGCATGGCGCCCTACCTC
The DNA here is from genome assembly GCA_023423675.1 of Pseudomonadota bacterium. Classification (GTDB taxonomy): domain Bacteria; phylum Pseudomonadota; class Gammaproteobacteria; order Xanthomonadales; family Xanthomonadaceae; genus Stenotrophomonas. Next base: position 9,986 of record JAFAFD010000102.1, read on the forward strand.
AACGGTGAGATCGACTTCCAGACCGCCTGGACCCTGACCACCCAGCCGCTGCGCGGCTTCATGCTGGCGCAGATCCGCGAGACCGACCTGATGACCTTTGCCGGCATCGCCGGCCACGGCACCTACGCCAGCCCCGACGCGATCCCGTTCCCGGTGCTGGTGGCCTCGTTCGTCACCAGTGAGCTGAAGACCGCCTTCGAGATCGGCTTCCTGATCTTCATCCCGTTCGTGATCATCGATCTGGTCGTGGCCAGCGTGCTGATGTCGATGGGCATGATGATGCTGTCGCCGATGCTGGTGTCGGCGCCGTTCAAGATTCTGCTGTTCGTGCTGGTCGATGGCTGGGTGCTGACGGTGGGTACGTTGGCGGCCAGCTTCAACCCGGCTTGAATCAATCCGGCGTGATGTGAGCAACGGCAGTCGAGCATGCCTCGACTCTACATATGCAGATGGAATCCGAATGTCTCCCGAACTTGCCTTGACCGAACTGCGTGGTGGCCTGATCACCGTCTTGTGGGTAGCCGGCCCGCTGCTGCTCACCGTGCTGGTGGTGGGCGTGGTGGTGGGCGTGGTGCAGGCCGCGACCCAGCTCAATGAACCGACCATCGCCTTCGTCGCCAAGGCCGCTGCGTTGACGGCCGTGCTGTTTGCCCTGGGCAGCCTGCTGATCGGCCATCTGGTCGAATTCACCACGCTGCTGTTCCAGCGCATTCCACATCTGATCGGCTAGGAAACGCACGCTGATGGATGCCGCCACCCAGATGGCTGCCGACGGCCTGCAGGCCTTCAGCATGATCGCCACGGTGCTGTGGACGATGCTGCGCATCGGCGCGGTGGCGATGGCCATGCCCATGATCGGCACCCGCGCGGTGCCGCAGCGGATCCGCGTGATCCTGGCCGGCACCCTGTCCATCGCCCTTGCCCCGCTGCTGCCGCCGGTACCGGAATGGACCGGCTTCGACGCCGCCACCGTGCTGACCATCGCCCGTGAACTCGCCATCGGCGTGTCCATCGGCTTCATGCTGCGGTTGATCTTCGAGGCCGGCGCCATGGCCGGCGAACTGGTCGCGCAGGGCACCGGCCTGGCCTTCGCGCAGATGAGCGATCCGCTGCGCGGCGGCACCTCCGGCGTCATCGGCCAGTGGTTCTACCTGCTGTTCGGCCTGCTGTTCTTCACCGCCAACGGCCACCTGGCATTGATTTCGCTGGTGGTGGACAGCTACCGCGCGCTGCCGATCGGTGCGCCCCTGCCCGATCCGAACGCCTTCTTCAGCATCGCCCCGACTCTGCTGCTGACCGCCCTGCGCGGCGCCCTCACCCTGGCCATCCCGCTGACGGTGGCGATGCTGGCGGTGAACCTCGCCTTCGGCGTGCTGGCCCGTGCCGCGCCGGCACTGAACCCGATCCAGCTCGGACTGCCGGTCTCGCTGCTGCTGGGCCTGTTCCTGCTGGCCCTGCTGGTGGGTGAGATGGGCCCGCCGGTGCAGCGCCTGTTCGACGCAGCCTTCGAAGCGGCGGGTGCCGTCACCCGGTGACGCGCACTTGTAGAGCGGAGCCCACGCTCGGCGCTAACCATCCCACCTTGCCACGAGCGCTTCTGTAGAGCCGAGCCCACGCTCGGCTGCCTTTGGCCCAAGCAGGAAGCCGAGCATAGGCTCGGCTCTACCCGCCGCACCTTGCAATGAGCGCTTTTGTAGAGCCGAGCCCACGCTCGGCTGCCTTTGACCCAAGCAGGAAGCCGAGCAAAGGCTCGGCTCTACCCCTCCCCCAGCGGTTCGCGCTAGAGTGAATGGGCGGTGCCCAGGGGGACACCGCACCTGGCAGCCGCCGTGCGGGCTGCCTGCCTCATCCATGCCCCAACGTAGTTTTTCCGTCGACAGGATGGTCCGGGAGAAAGACGAATGCTGGTAGGCACGTACAACCCGTGGCTGGTAACCGTTTCGCTGCTGGTCGCAGTGATGGCGTCGTACACCGCGCTGGCCATGGCCGGCCGCACGGTCACCGCGCCCGGCAAAGGCGCCACCTGGTGGTGGCGGCTCGGCGGCGGTTTTGCCATGGGCCTGGGCATCTGGTCCATGCACTTCATCGGCATGCTCGCCTTCGACCTGCCAATCCCGCTGGGCTACGACCTGCCGATCACCCTGCTCTCGCTGGGCATGGCCATCGCCGCCTCGGTATTCGCGCTGTGGCTGGTTTCGCTGCGCACCCTGCCGCACCCGCGTCTGGCCGGTGGCGCGGTGCTGATGGGTACGGGCATCGCTGGCATGCACTACGTCGGCATGGCCGCGATGCGCATGAACCCGGGCATCGACTACGACCCGCTCTGGCTGGCGCTGTCTCTGCTCGTTGCCCTGGCCGCCTCATGGGTGGCGCTGTACGTCGCCTTCCGGCTGCGCGCGCAGCACACCCGCAGCGTCGATCGACTGGCGGCCGCCGGCCTGCTCGGCCTGGCCATCGTCGGCATGCACTACACCGGCATGGCCGCCGCCCGCTTCCCGGAAGGCAGCGTCTGCGGTGCGGCCGTGGGCGATGGCCTGCAGAGCACCTGGCTGGCGATGCTGGTGGTGGTGCTTACCGTGGCGATCCTGGCGGTGGTGCTGGTGGTGTCCTGGATGGACCAGCGGGTGGAAGCGCAACTGCTGCGCCTGCGCAACTCGATGCTGAGCACCTCGCTGACCGATGCCCAACAGGAACTCACCCAGGCGGCGCTGCACGATCCGCTCACCCGCCTGCCGAACCGGCTGCTGTTGCAGCGGGGCATCGTGCAGGCGCTGGCCGAGGCCGAACAGGGCGGCAGCCGCTTCGCGGTGATGTTCATGGACCTGGATGGCTTCAAGCAGGTCAATGATGCCTATGGCCACCAGGCAGGTGATGCGCTGCTGGTGGCCGTGGCCGAGCGCACGCGGCAGCTGCTGCGGCCCAACGACCTGCTGGCCCGGCTGGGCGGCGATGAGTTCGTGCTGGTGGTGCGCATCGAACACGACGAGGATCTGCCGACCCTGGCCCGGCGCATCCTGCAGGCAGTGGGCAGCGCGCCGCTGCTGCCCGACAGCGAACTGCAGGTGACCGCCAGCATCGGCGTGGCGATCTGCCCCGACCACGCCGCCAGCGAACGGCAGCTGATGGCATTCGCCGATGCGGCGATGTACCAGGCCAAGGAATCGGGCCGCAACGCGTTCGTGATGTTCGCCGACTGGATGAACGACAGCGCCGAGCAGCAGTTCCGCCTGCTGGCCGGCCTGCGCAAAGCGATCAGCAGCGACCAGCTGTTCCTGCATTTCCAGCCGAAGATCCAGGTGGCCACGCAGAAGGTGGCCGGTGCCGAGGCGCTGATCCGCTGGCGCCATCCCGAGCACGGGCTGATCCCGCCGGACCGCTTCATCCGCCTGGCCGAGCGCAGCGGCGCCATCAACGAGATCGGCCGTTGGGCGCTGGACCAGGCGTGCGCGCAGCTGCGCCGCTGGCACGACGCCGGCCATGACGGCTGGTCGATGTCGGTCAACCTGTCGCCGGTGCAGTTCGGCTCGCCACACCTGCTGCAGGACGTGACCGAGGTGCTCGAGCGGCACCGCATCACCCCGCGGCAGCTGGTGCTGGAAATCACCGAGAGCACGGTGATGCGCGATACCGACACCAGCCTGCGCCTGCTGCAGGCGCTGTCGGCACTGGGCGTGGGCATTTCCATCGACGATTTCGGCACCGGCTATTCCAGCCTGCTGTACCTGAAGCGTCTGCCGGCCACCGAGATCAAGATCGACCACGCCTTCGTGCGCGACCTGGAACACAGCGCCGAGGACGTGGTGATCGTCTCGGCCATCGTGGCCCTGGGCCACGCGCTGGACATGGACATTGTGGCCGAGGGCGTGGAGACGGCTGCCCAGCGGGCGTACCTGGAACGGCTTGGCTGCGATTACCTGCAGGGCTTCCTGCTCGGCCGGCCGGTGGATGCCGCCCGCTTCATGCAGCTGCACGACCTGCCGCGGCCACGGGTGGAACTGGCGCAGAGCCCGCCGCCCAACGGCGATGCTCCCTTGTAGCGCCGAACCTGCACTCGGCCGGGTCTGGCCACGCGCGGGACAAGGCCCGTCACTGTAGAGCCGAGCCTACGCTCGGCTGGGTCTGCCACGTGCGTGAAGGGCAGCCGAGCATGGGCTCTGCTCTACACAAGCCCGCTGCACCTCCGGTAGCGCCGTCACGGAACGGATCTTGCACGCACCCCGGCAACCCCAGCCGCAGTGCCCGTGATGTCCGAGAACGAAGACGCAGGCGAAAAAACCGAACAACCAACAGAAAAACGCCTGCGCGAAGCCCGTGAGCAGGGCAACATTCCGCGCTCGCGTGAACTGGCCACCGTCGCGGTGTTCGGTGCCGCCGTGATCGCCATCATGGCCAGCAGTGCCTCGCTGGGTGCCGGCGGCCGGGCCTGGATGCGCGCCGCCCTCAGCCCGGAGCCCGGCCTGTGGCAGAACCCGCAGCTGCTGTTCGGCCACTTCGGCATGCTGTTCCTGCGCCTGATGCTGGCCTGTTGGCCGCTACTGCTGGTCTGCCTCCTGGCCAGCTTCCTGTCGCCGCTGGTGATGGGTGGCCTGCGCTGGTCGAACAAATCGCTGATGCCCGACCCCAAGCGCCTCAGCCCCCTGGCCGGCATCAAGCGCATGTGGGGCGCCGAAGCCGTGGCCGAATTCATCAAATCGCTGCTGCGCGTGGCCTTCGTCGGGGCCGCGGCCGCCCTGGTGTTCGCCGCCAGCTTCGACAGCCTGCGTGGCCTGCTCAACCAGCCGCTGGAGTCGGCCATCGCCCATGGCCTGGGCTTCACCCTCAAGCTGCTGCTGGCCACGGCCGGCTCGATGCTGGTGCTGGCCGCCATCGATGCCCCGTACCAGCGCTGGAACTGGATGCGCAAGCTGAAGATGACCCGCGAGGAACTGCGCCGGGAAATGAAGGAAAGCGAGGGCAGCCCGGAAGTGAAGGGCCGCATCCGGCAGATGCAGCACCAGCTGGCCAACCGCCGGATGATGGAGGCGGTGCCGACCGCCGACGTGGTGGTCGTCAACCCCACCCACTACGCGGTCGCCCTGAAGTACGAGGGCGGCAGCATGGGAGCCCCCACCGTGGTCGCCCTGGGCGTGGACGAAACCGCCCTGCGCATCCGTGAAGTGGCCGACGGCAACAAGGTTGCGATCGTCTCCGCCCCGCCTTTGGCACGCGCCTTGTATCGGGAGGGGCAACTCGGAAAGGAAATTCCCGTGAGACTGTACTCCGCCGTCGCCCAGGTGCTGTCCTACGTCTACCAGCTGCGCAGCTGGCGGACCGGCCCGATGCCGTCCGTCCCGCATGTGGACGTGGATGAATTCGGCAAGGGAGGCCGCCCGTGAACGCCCAGGCTTCCGGCTTCAACACCCGCCGCGCCCTGGAGATGATCCGCCAGGGCCTTGGCGCGCCGCTGATCGTGCTGGCCCTGCTGGCCATGGTCGTGGTGCCGCTGGCCGCGCCGGTGCTCGATGCACTGTTCACCTTCAACATCGCCATCTCGCTGATGGTGCTGCTGGCGGTGGTCTACGTGAAGCGCCCGCTGGACTTCACGATCTTCCCGATCGTGCTGCTGGTCACCACCATGCTGCGGCTGGCGCTGAACGTGGCCTCCACCCGCGTCATCCTGCTGCACGGCCAGAACGGCCACGACGCGGCCGGCAAGGTCATCGCCGCGTTCGGTGAATTCGTCATCGGCGGCAACTACGCCGTCGGCATCGTGGTCTTCGCGATCCTCACCATCATCAACTTCGTGGTCATCACCAAGGGCGCCGGGCGCGTCTCGGAAGTGACCGCGCGCTTCATCCTCGACGCCATGCCCGGCAAGCAGATGGCCATCGACGCCGATCTGAACGCCGGTTTGCTGACGCGTGAAGAAGCCAAGGCCCGTCGTGAAGAAGTCCGCGAGGAAGCCGACTTCTACGGTGCGATGGACGGTGCCAGCAAGTTCATCCGCGGCGACGCCATCGCCGGCATCCTGATCCTGTTCATCAACATGCTCGGCGGCCTTGCCGTGGGCGTGCTGCAGCATGGCATGCCGTTCGGCGATGCCGCCGCCACCTACACCCTGCTGTCCATCGGTGACGGCCTGGTGGCGCAGCTGCCGGCGCTGCTGATCTCCAGCGCCGTGGCGATGCTGGTCACCCGCGCCTCGCGCTCGCAGGACATGGCGCAGGCCATGACCGGTCAGGTGTTCGGCCAGTACCGCGCCCTGGCCATCACGGCCGGCATCATCGGCCTGGTCGGCCTGGTGCCGGGCATGCCCAACGTCGCTTTCCTGACGCTGGCCGCGATCCTCGGCTTCATCGCCTGGAAGCTGTACCGCAAGAGCCAGGCGCCGGCTGTCGATCCGGCCGCGGCCGTCGCTGAAGCCGGCCCGTTGAATGCCCTCGGCCGCCCGGCCGCCGCCCCCACCGCCGAACTGAGCTGGGACGAGCTGCGCCCGGTCGATCCGCTGGGCCTGGAAGTGGGCTACCGGCTGATCCCGCTGGTGGATGCCAACCAGGGCGGCGAGCTGATGGCGCGCATCAAGGGCGTGCGCCGCAAGCTGACCCAGGACGTGGGCTTCCTGATCCCGTCCGTGCACATCCGCGACAACCTGGAACTGCCGGCCAACGGCTACCGCGTGCTGGTGCATGGCGTGCCGGTGGCCACCGCCGACATCCACCCCGACCGCGAACTGGCGCTGGACCCCGGCAGCGCGCTGGGCCCGCTGGAAGGCATCGCCGGCAAGGACCCCGCGTTCGGCCTGGATGCCACCTGGATCCAGCCGCACCAGCGCGCCCAGGCCGAGACCATGGGCTACACCGTGGTCGACCCGGCCACCGTGGTCGCCACCCACCTGTCGCACCTGATCCGCGAACACGCGCCGGAACTGCTGGGCCACGAGGAAGTGCAGCACCTGCTGGCCAACCTCGGCAAAAGCGCGCCCAAGCTCGTCGAAGATCTGACGCCCAAGGCGCTGCCGCTGTCGGCAGTGGTGCGCGTGCTGCAGAACCTGCTGGTCGAGCGCATTCCGATCCGCCAGCTGCGCAAGATCGCCGAAGCGCTGGTCGAGCACGCCCCCATGAGCCAGGACCCGGCCACGCTGACCGCTGCCGTGCGCACCGCGCTGGGCCGCTTCATCGTGCAGGAGATCGCCGGAATGTCTGCGGAGCTGCCGGTGTTCACCCTCAACCCGCAATTGGAACGTGTCTTGCAGGAGTCCACGCAGGGCAACGGCGCCGCGCTGGAACCCGGACTCGCAGAGCGACTGCACCAGAGCCTGGCCGAATGTGTCAGCAAGCAGGAAGCGCGAAACGAGCCGGCGGTCGTGCTGGTACCGGGCCCGGTGCGCGCCGCGCTGGCCCGCCTGGTCCGCCACAGCGTTCCGTCGCTGTCGGTCCTGGCCTACAGCGAGGTGCCGGAAGACAAGCGCCTGAAACTGGTCGGAACGATCAGCTGACGCCCGCCTTCCAAGCGCCAGAAAACAGACACCACTTTCAAACCGCAGTACACGACAGATTCCAAGGGGAACCCGAACCGTGCAGACCACCGACCACCCGCGTTCTCCGACCGCCACTTCGCCGACTTCGTCCCGTGACCACAGCATGAAAATCAAACGATTCGTCGCCGCCGACATGCGCTCGGCCATGAACCTGGTGCGCAAGGAACATGGCCCCGACGCCGTGATCCTGTCCAACCGCCGGATCGAGGAGGGCGTCGAGATCGTCGCCGCCGCCCATTACGACGAGAGCGCCGTGCAGCGTGCGCTGGAAGCCTCGCGCCGCGACATCGCCCCGCCG
>JAFAFD010000124.1 GCA_023423675.1 Pseudomonadota bacterium
AACTCGACCCGATGGCACGCTGGGCCGAGCGCTCACCCGCCACCGCCTCACGCGTGGTGTCTGCCGCGCCGCTGCAGTGGACCGACCAAGCTTGGCTGCAGCGGCGCAGCCGGCAGGGCATCAACGCCCCGTTGTCCATCTATGAAGTGCACGCCGGATCCTGGCAGCGCGCCGAGGATGGCGGGGTGCTGGATTGGGAAGCATTGGCGGATCGGCTGATCCCCCATGTCACCCGGCTGGGCTTCACCCACATTGAGCTGCTGCCGATCAGCGAGCATCCGTTTGGTGGCTCCTGGGGCTATCAGCCGCTGGGCATCTACGCCCCGACGTCGCGCTACGGCACGCCGGAGGCCTTCGCCCGCTTCGTCAATCGTTGCCATCAGGCCGGCCTGGGCGTGATCGTCGACTGGGTCAGCGCGCATTTCCCGGACGACGCCCATGGCCTGGCGCGCTTCGATGGTACCGCCCTGTACGAGCACGCCGATCCCCGTGAGGGCAAGCATGCCGACTGGGACACGCTGATCTACAATTACGGCCGCAATGAAGTGTCGGCCTACCTGATCGGCAGCGCGCTGGAGTGGATAGAGCATTTCCACATTGACGGGCTGCGCGTGGATGCAGTGGCGTCGATGCTGTACCGCGATTACAGCCGGCCCGAGGGGCAGTGGGTGCCCAATGCGCAGGGCGGCCGCGAGAACCTGGAGGCGGTGGCCTTCCTGCAGCGCATGAACCAGACCCTGCGCGAGCGCTTTCCGGACGTGCTGGTGATCGCCGAGGAGAGCACGGCCTGGCCCGGCGTGACCAATGCGGTGGCCTACGGCGGGCTGGGGTTTACCCACAAATGGAACATGGGCTGGATGCACGACACGCTGCACTACCTGCAGCGCGACCCGGTGCATCGCCCGCATCATCACAGCGAGATCAGCTTCGGCCTGGTCTATGCCTTCTCAGAACGTTTCGTGTTGCCGCTGTCGCATGACGAGGTGGTCCACGGCAAAGGCTCGCTGCTCACCAAGATGGCGGGCGACCGCGCCCAGCAGTTCGCCCAGCTGCGGGCGTACTACGCCTTCATGTGGGCACATCCGGGCAGCAAACTGCTGTTCATGGGTGGCGAGTTCGGCCAGGCCGGCGAATGGGCGCACCAGCGTGGGCTGGAGTGGGAGCAGGCCGCGACAGCCGAGGGCGGCGGACTGATGCGCCTGGTCGGCGACCTGAACGCACAGCTGCTGCATCAACCCGCCCTGCATCGCGACGAGCGTGACGAGCGGGGGTTCGCCTGGAGTGTGGCCGACGACAACCACAACAGTGTCTACGCCTTCATCCGCCAGGACCCGACCGGTGAAGCGCCGGCGATGCTGGTGGTCAGCAATTTCACACCCGTACGGCGCGATGACTATCGCGTTGGCGTACCTGAGCCCGGCCTATGGTCGGAACGGTTGAACACGGACAGCTACCATTATGCAGGGGGCAACGCCGGCAATCTGGGCGTGGTGGCCGCTGACGCGCGGCCGATGCACGGGCACGCGCAGTCACTGCGGCTGACCCTGCCGCCGATGTCCACGCTGTACCTGCAGGTTGTCGCATGACCGCTGCCGGTCGTCTGGGTGCGTGGCCAGCGGGCGCGGGGATGGTGGAGTTCGGGCTGTGGGCGCCTGACATCAGCCAGGTGGAGCTGTTGCTTGGCGGGGCCACGTTACCGATGCTTCGGCAGGCCGATGGCCTGCATTGGATCCGCACGACGGCGGCGCAGGGCGATCGTTACCGCTTCCGCCTGCCGGATGGCAGCGAGGTGCCGGATCCCGCTTCGCGCTGGCAGCCCGAGGGCGTTGAAGGCCCCAGCGCCGTCCTGGCCGAGGATGCCTATGTCTGGCAGACGCGGGGCTGGGCCGGCGTGGCCTGGCCGGACATGGTGATCTACGAGGTGCACGTGGACGCAGCCGGCGGATTTGCCGCGCTGACGGCGCAGCTGCCGATGCTGGCGGCGACGGGCATCACCGCCATCGAGCTGATGCCGGTGGCGCAGTTCCCAGGGAGCCGCAACTGGGGCTATGACGGTGTATTTCCCTACGCCCCGGCACAGGCCTATGGCGGACCCGAAGCACTGAAGCGATTCGTCGATGCGGCGCATGCCGCCGGCCTGGCGGTGCTGCTGGATGTGGTCTACAACCACTTCGGGCCACAGGGCAACCATCTGGCGCAGTATGCCAAGGACTTCTTCCACAGCGGTCGCAACACCCCGTGGGGTGAGGCCATCAATTTCGAACAGCCGCATGTGCAGCGCTTCTTCATCGACAACGCGCTGATGTGGCTGCAGGAGTATCGGTTTGACGGGCTCCGCCTGGATGCGGTGCACGCCATCGATGATGACCGCTTCCTGCAGCAGCTGAGCGATGCGATCCGCACCGAGGTGCCGCGCGCGCACCTGGTGCTGGAAAACGAGCGCAACCAGGCGCGCTGGTTGCGAGGCGCCTACCAGGCGCAGTGGAATGACGACTTCCACAATGCGCTGCATGTGCTGCTGACCGGCGAGCACGAAGGTTACTACGCCGCCTACGCGGGCCGTGCCGAAGCACTGCTGGCGCGTTGTCTCGCCGAGGGCTTTGCCTGGCAGGGCGAGCCCGACCTGCATGGCGAGGCACGCGGCGAGCCCAGTGGCGACCTGCCGCCGTCCCGCTTCGTGGTGTTCGCGCAGAACCATGACCAGGTAGGCAACCGAGCCTTCGGCGAACGGTTGAGCCAGTTGCTGGATCCACCTGCGTTGCGCATGGCCACCGCGCTGACCGTGCTGACGCCCATGGTGCCGCTGCTGTTCATGGGCGAGCCGTGGCAGGCCACGTCACCGTTCCTGTTCTTCACCGATTATCAGGCGCCGCTGGACGAAGCAGTGCGCGAAGGGCGTCGACGTGAGTTCGCCGGCTTCAGCGTGTTTGCCGACGCCGCCTCGCGGGCGCGGATTCCCGACCCGAATGATCCCGCGACGCTGCAGGCATCGTATGTGCCGCCACCGGGCGCCGGCATCGCGGCACAGCAGTCGCTGGCGTGGCTTCGCGATCTGCTCGACCTGCGCCGACGCTGCCTGCAGCCCGGCCTCGAGCAGGCGCGCTCGCTGGGCGCGACGGTGCTGGGCACGGGTGCGGTGCAGGCGGGCTGGCAGCTGCCTGCCGGGCAGTGGTGGATCGCCATCAACGCAGGGCCTGCCGAAGTGCCGCACTCGCTGCCTGACGGAGAATCGCTGCTGGATCTGCCCATCGTCCCGTTGCTGCAGCCGGGCGGCGGACTGCAGCTGCGCTGGCTGCCGGTATGAGCGGCGATACAGCACTGCAGGCAGCCGCGCGTTCAGCAGGGCTGATGCCGCAGTGGGAGGATGTTTCCGGGCGGAACTGCGAGGTGGCGCCCGAGGTGCTGCGCGCTGTTCTGCAGGTGCTGCAGCCGCAGGCGGAAACCGCGGGTGCGCTACTGCACACCGCGATCTGCGGGGAGGCGGTGGTCCTGCCGGGTGCTGCAGGCGCGGCGTGCTGGGTCGATGAGACCGGCCGGCAATGCGATGCGCGCCAGGATGCAGCTGGCCGATGGCCGGTGCCGCTGCAGCCTGGCTACTGGCATTGGCAGCAGGGGCCGCGTCGCATCGCGGTCGCCGTCGCACCGCAGAAGGCTTGGTGGCCCGCGCATCTCGACCGTGGCTGGGGCCTGGCGGCGCAGGTCTACAGCCTGCGCAGCGCAGGCGATGCCGGCATCGGCGACAGTGCCGGTTGTGCGCCCTGGCTGCAGCGGCTGCGCCAGCACGGTGGGCAGGCGCTTGCCCTCAGTCCGATGCACGCCGGCTTGCCGCCGGGTGCCGGCTACAGTCCATATTCGCCCAGCGACCGCCGCTGGCTGGACCCGTTACAGGCCTCGCTGCTGCAGGCGGTACCCGATGCCGCCCGCGCCGTGCTGGCGGAGGATCCGGCGCTGGCCGAGGCGGTGAACGTTGCCACTGCCGCGCGGCGCATCGACTGGCCCGGTGCGGCTGACCTCAAGTGGCGCTGGCTGCGCGCGGCGCGGCTGCAGCTGCAGCAGGCGCAACCCGATCTGTGGGCCGA
>JAFAFD010000165.1 GCA_023423675.1 Pseudomonadota bacterium
GCCAGGCCGGGCTCGGCTGGCCCGGGCGTGGGGCAGCGCGCAGGCGCTCCAGCAGCACATCGCGCTCGGCCAGCACCTGCACCGGCAGCCCGTGGTGGGCGGCGATGCGCTCCACGCGCGCCTGCAGCGCCACATCGGCACTGTGCAGCAGCAGTGGCGACGGCGCGCGCGCCAGTGCCGGCAGGTCGCCGGGGATCTTCAGCAGCGGAATCTCGAACCAGAACGTGGCGCCCTGGCCGTGCCTGGACTGCACGCCGATCTGGCCGTGCATCAGGTCGATGATGCGCTTGCAGATGGCCAGGCCCAGGCCGGTGCCGCCGTACAGGCGGGTGGTCGATGCATCGGCCTGGCTGAAGGACTGGAACAGCCGTGACTGCAGCGCGGCGTCAATGCCGATGCCGGTATCGACCACTTCAAACCGCAGCTGGTGCTGGGTCGGGCCTTCGCCCAGGCGCTGGACGCGCAGCTGCACCTGGCCGCGCGCGGTGAACTTGATCGCATTGGCCAGCAGGTTGGTCAGTACCTGGCGCAGGCGCACCGGGTCGCCACGCACCGGCAGGCGCACGGCCGGGTCCAGCTGCAGGCCGAGCACCAGGCCCTTCGATTCGGCGGCACGCTGCAGCAGCTGCACCACGCCGTCCAGCAGCTCGCGCAGGTTGAAGCTGGTGATCTCCAGTTCCAGGGCCTGCGCTTCCAGGCGCGAGTAATCGAGGATGTCATCGACGATGCGCAGCAGCTGCTGCGAGCTGACCGATGCGGTGGCCAGCATCTGCCGCTGGTCCTCGCCCAGCGGCCCGCGTGCGATCAGCTCGAGCATCGGCAGGATGCCGTTGAGCGGTGTGCGGATCTCGTGGCTCATGGTGGCCAGGAACTCGCCCTTGGCCAGCGCGGCCGCCTCGGCGGCCTGCTTTGCCTGCAGCAGCTGCTGTTCCAGCTGGCCCTGGCGTTCGGTGGTACGGCGCAGCTGGTCGCGCTCGCTGGTCAGCACGGTGCGTTCGCGCTGCAGGGCCGCCAGCGCCTGGCCGCGTTGGCGCAGGCGCAGGCCAAGCGCCAGCACCACGCTGGCGGCCAGCACCAGAGCTGCCAGCAGCGCGACCGTCAGCGGCACTCAGAGCACCGCGTTGTGGAAGTCGAAGTTCAGGTCGCTGCCCGCCGACTGCACCATGTTGCCTTGGATGTAGTCCACGCCGCCGACCCACATCGCCGCCGCTGCCTGCGGATCCTCGATCTGCTGGCCGATGATCTGCAGGCCTGCGGCATGCGCGCGATCGATCGCCCGACGCAGTTCCTCGCGGATGCCCGGATTGGAGTGGCTGCTGGAGAAGCGCGCGGCCATGCGCACGAACGACAGCGGCAGCTGGGTGAGCAGGGCATCGGCTTCGCTGCCCGGCTCGAACTGGCTCAGGCAGAAGCGCACGCCGGCACTGGCCATGCGCTGGCAGAACTGCTGAAGCGGCACGGTGTGGATGAGCGCGTCGGGCAGGCGCACGTCGATCACCAGTGCAGTACCGGGCAGGTCGCGCCGCTGCAGCGATTCCAGCAGCCAGTCGGCGAACGCATCGCGCTGCAGTGTGCGCAGCGACTGCGAGACGAACAGGTTCAGCGGCGGGGTCGCGTGGCGGTACAGGTCGAGCAGGCCCATCGCATGTTCCAGCACCTGCTGGTCCAGATCGGCGATGCGGCCCGCGGCTTCGGCGGCCGGAATGACCTGGCCGGCGGTGAGCACGGTGCCATCGGCCTGGCGCAGGCGCAGCAGCAGCTGGTACTGGGCGGTATCGCCGCCTGCCACGGCCACGATCGGCTGGTATGCCAGTTCCAGCTGGCCTTCGAGCAGGGCCAGGTGTTCCTGTTCGGTCACCGCCTGGCGGTGCACGTGGCCGGCCACGCCGGCGGTCAGCAGGCGGGCCTGCAGGGTGGTGCGTTCGATGGCTTCCAGCGCGCTGTTGGCATCGTCGAAGCCCGGCGACAGCGGCGCATAGCCGACCACGCCACGCAGGTGCACCGATTCATCGTCGCGGATGACGAAGGCGCGCGCGGACAGCTGCTCGCGCAGTGCGGCGGCGATGCCCTCCAGGCTTTCCTCGTCGGCGCCGCGGGCCAGCAGCAGGAAGCTGTTGTCGTTCAGGCGTGCCAGCGGGTGCGGGTGGCCGGCTTCGGCCAGGCGCTGGCCTGCCTGCACCATCAGCCGCTCGAAGGCGGCATAGCCATAGCGCTCGCGCAGGCCCAGCGCGCTGGAAATCTCCACGAAGAACACGCCGCCGCGGTCGCGCTGCTCCAGCGCCGTGCTGAGCTGCTGCAGCACGTGGTGGCGGGTCGGCAGGCCGGTTTCCGGGTTGCTGGTGGCCGGTGCGCCGTTGGCGCCGGGCAGGGTGGCGGCCTGCGCGCGGGCGCGACGGATGCGGTTGGCCACGGCCGCGATCAGGTGGCGCGGGCGGATCGGCTTGCTCAGGTAATCGTCGGCGCCGCTGTCGAGCACTTCGAACTGGCGCTCCGGATCCGGGTCGCCACTGAGGAAGACGATCGGCAGCAGCTGCATGCCCGGCTGCTGGCGGATCATCGCGGTCAGGCGCATGCCATCCAGGCCCGGCAGGTGCAGGTCCATCAGGATCAGGTCGGGGTGCAGTTCGCGGATCGCCTGCTGCACGCCATCGGCATCGGACAGCACCTCGGCCTGCATGCCGGCGCCGTGCAGCACGCTCTGTGCGAACAGCGCCTGGGCGCGGTCGTCTTCGACGATCAGCACGCGGTACGGCGAGTCGGAGGCGGCGGGTGCATCGTTGCCGTTGCCTGCGTCGATCAGCGCGGAGGGCTGCGCGGAAGGCAGCGGCGGCGGCGTGCCCAGGCTGCCGCCCGCATCGGCCGGTGCGGAGGAGACCGCGACAAGCGTGGGCGCAGTGGCGCGCGAAGCGCTTGCCCAGCGCTGCCAATGATCGGCCGGTGGGGTTTCAGCGCGTCCGGGGCGTGCGCCCGCGGGGGATTCATTTGCGGACATCACAGCTCCTGGTGTTCGCCGCCATTATGCGCCAAGCCCGACATTCAACCGGTGCGCGGCTGGCCTGATGCAACCGTACCGCCAGCTCGTGCAAGCCATCGCACGCCCTTCCACAACGTGCGCCAGACCAGCCACACCAGCAGGGCGCCGGCCAGGCTGCAGGCCAGCACCACGACCAGGGCGATCCACGGGTGGGCCAGTGCCAGCGCCAGGCCGCCGACCACCACGGTGTCCTCGGCGACCGAGGCGACCCAGTTGCTGGCCGGTTCCGGCGAGGTGTTGAGCAGGGCGCGGGTGCCGGCCTTGAGGCCGTGGCTGGCCAGGGCGACGCCGGCGCCGGCCAGCAGGGTGCCGGTGCCCAGCTGGCCATCCGGCGAGAGCGTGGCGGCGGCCAGGAAGGCGCCGGCCGGTACCCGCGCCAGGGTATGGATGAGATCCCAGATGGAATCGACGCCGGGGATCTTGTCGGCGAAGAATTCGGCAATGGCCAGCGCCGCCGAGGTGCCCAGCACCCACCACGATTCGGTGGCCTGCAGGGCCGGGGGCAGGTCGACCCAGCCGAGCAGGCCGGCCAGGCCGACGCCGAACACGGTGAGGTAGACGCGGATGCCGGCCAGCCAGGCCAGCAGGATGCCGATCACGAACAGGTGGGCTTCGGTCATGGCGGGGGCTCCGGCGACGGAACTGTGCGGGGTGCCACACTATCGACGATGACGTGGCTGAACACCACCGGCCCCTGGCGGCCGGCACCGGGGAAAGCCCCCGTTCCTGTCATACACTAGCCCGTCGTTTGCTACAGGGGCCGTGCTGGTGTCGCCATTGCGAGTCCACGGAGACTACCCATGAACAACCGCCCACCCATGCGCGTACAGGTCCGACTGCCCGGTGCGAAGCCGCCGCCGCTCGACCGTCGCCGCCTGCTGGTCATCGGTGGCATCTGGCTGCTCAGCCTGGTGCTGGCGGTGCTGGGCGGCTGCTGGCTGGGCGCGCCGCGTGATGCCCAGGGGCAGCGCCTGCAGGCCGCCGAGAAGCGCGCCGAAACGCTGCAGGCGCAGCTGACCGAACTGGGCCAGAAGCAGGCCACGCTGGAAGCCTCCGACCGCATCAGCCGCGCCGCCAACACCGAGGTGCAGTCCTCGCTGGCCGAGCGCGATGAAGAGATCGCCGGCCTGCGCGCCGACGTGGCGTTCTACGAGCGCCTGGTTGGCTCGACCAGCCAGCGCAAGGGCCTGAACACCCATTCGATCGAGTTCAGCGCCGAATCGGCCGGCACCTGGCAGTACGCCGTGGTGCTGACCCAGAACCTCAACCGCGGGGCCATCAGCCAGGGGCAGATGCGCTTCACCGTGGAAGGCGTGAAGAACGGCAAGCTGGCCACGATCAGCTGGGATGAGCTGCACCAGCGCAGCAAGGTGCCGGGGCAGGATTACTCGTTCCGGTACTTCCAGCAGCTCACCGGCAGTGTGATGCTGCCGACGGACTTCACCCCGCAACGGGTGAGGGTGACACTGGGGAGTGGTGCAGGGGGCACCACGCAGGTATTCGACTGGAAACAGGCCGGCGCACCGGCCAGCAAAGGGGAATAGGCAGATGTTCGGAAACAGCAAATCCAGCCGTGATGGCCAGTTGGTGGTGGATGCCCTGATCGGCAACCAGGTGGTGATCCGCGGTGATGTGGAATTCAGTGGTGGTCTGTATGTGGAAGGCCGCATCCATGGCAAGGTGATCGCCCAGGAAGGCGCCAGCGGCGCGACGTTGACTCTGGCCGAGCATGGCGTGATCGAGGGCGAGATCCGCGCCCAGGTGGTGGTCATCAGCGGCCGCCTGGACGGTGACGTGCACGCCACCGAAAAGGTGGAACTGACCCCGAGCGCGCGGGTGAACGGCAATGTCCACTACCAGGTGGTGGAAATGAATGCGGGCGCGCAGCTGAATGGCCGCCTGATCCACGCCAGCAGCCCGGTTGCGGCCCTGCCGGCGCCGGAAGGCGAGGGCGAAGCGGCCGAAGGCAAGGGCGGCACCGCCGCGCGCCGCAAGCTGGCCGAGGCGATGGCTTGAAAGCCGTCCCCGGCGCCCCCATGCTAAGGCCATGAGCACGCTAGTTTCCCTGCCCGGCGCCACCACGCCGGCCGCCGCTCCCGACTACCAGTCGCTGGAGCGGCCGCTGAACTTCACCGAATCGGCCGCGGCCAAGGTGAAGGAACTGATCCAGGACGAGGGCAACCCCGACCTGTCTTTGCGCGTGTACATCGAGGGCGGTGGCTGTTCCGGGTTCCAGTACGGGTTCGAGTTCGACGAGAACCGCGCCGAGGACGACCTGGCGGTGCAGACCAGCGGGGTCACCCTGCTGGTCGACCCGCTCAGCCTGCAGTACCTGATGGGCGCCGAGGTGGATTACACCGAGAGCCTGACCGGTGCGCAGTTCGTGATCCGCAACCCGAACGCGAAGACCACCTGCGGCTGCGGCAGCAGCTTCAGCATGTAATGCCGGGCGCGGGGCCGATGCCCTGCGCCACCCTTGTGCGCAACGCCGACTGATTGCGCACAGCCCCGACCTTGCCACCTGCGGCAATTGGCGGCAGGCTTGTCGGATGCCCAATACTCCTTCGCCGCTTTCCGGTTTCGCCTTCGTGGCGGAGCCGCTCGAGCGCGCCGATGCCCTGCGCGATGATGCCGATGCCCTGGCACGCCTGTGGCCGGATGCGCGCATTCTTGTCCTGGACCAGGACGGCACCGCCTTCACCGGTGAGGATGACCAGCCGGTCGCGCTGACCGGCGCCGACATCGGCGGTGGCCCCGGTTCGGCCATCTTCCTCGGCCTGCGTGCAGGCCAGGCCTGGTTCTCCGTCGAAGCCGCCAACGTTACCCAGAGCGCACCGCGTCGTCTCGACCTGCGCCAGGCCGCGCTGCTGTGGAGCGTGGCCGATGCCACCGCCTTCAGCTATGCCCGCGGCATGTCGTACTGGCATTCGCGCACGCGCTTCTGCGGCGTGTGCGGTGGTGCGGTGGCCTTCGCCCGCGGCGGCTTCGTCGGTCGTTGCGCGCAGTGCGCCACCGAGCATTACCCGCGGGTCGACCCGGCGGTGATCGTGGCCGTGGAAAACCAGGGGCGCCTGCTGCTGGGCCGCCAGTCCAACTGGGCGCCGCGCCGCTATTCGGTGCTGGCCGGCTTCGTCGAACCCGGCGAGACCTTCGAGCAGACCGTCGCGCGCGAGGTGCATGAGGAGAGCAAGGTGCGGGTGACGTCCTGCCAGTACCTGGGCTCGCAGCCCTGGCCGTTCCCCGGCGCGTTGATGGTGGGGTTCCGCGCGCAGGCGCAGGACGACGTGCCGACCGTCGATGGCGAGCTGGAAGACGCACGCTGGTTCACCGCCGAAGAGGTGGGGGCGGCGCTGGCGCGTGACGTCGAGGACGATGGGGAGGGCATCCGCCTGTCGCCGCCGATCTCGATCTCGCGCGGCCTGATCGAACACTGGTACCGGCAGCAGCAGGGCTGACCCCTGCGGCTGTACCGGCGTGCGCGGGCGGCAGCATTGCCGCCACCTGAACACGCGTCGGGTTACAGTCCGGTTCACCGCTGAACGCGCCGCTGCGACAGGTAAGGTAGCGGCGCAGAACGCTTGTTCGTAGGGAGACCTGCCATGTTCACCACCCTGGCCGCCGTGTTGGTGGCGCTGGCCCTGGGCCACGTTGCCCCGGCCGCTGCCGCCTCGCTACGCCGTTTCGACGGCTTCCGGCGCTGGCTGGGCTGGTTGGACGGGCATGGCGGACGGGCTTGGCAGGGAGCGGCCGGGGTGGCGCTGGCGATCGTGCCGCCGCTGCTGCTGATGGCCCTGCTGGCGTGGCTGCTGCGCGGGGTGCTGTTCGGCCTGCCCGGCCTGCTGCTGGGCGTGGCGGTGCTGGCCTGGTGCTGGGGCCCGCGCGACCTGGACCGCGATATCGAAGCGATCATCGACGCCGACGATGCGGCGAGCCGGCAGGCGGCGGTGCGGCACCTGCAGGCCGCCGGTGGCAGCCTGCGCGAGGACGTGCCCTCGCTGGTCGAGGCGACCGTCCTCAACGCACTGCGGCGCTGGTTCGCGGTGCTGTTCTGGTTCCTGCTGCTGGGCCCGGTCGGTGCCCTGGGCTATCGCCTGCTGGCGCTGATGGCCGAGAGTCCGATGCGTGCGCGGGTGCCGGTGGAGCCGCTGGCGCTGGCGCAGCGCCTGCTGGCCTGGATCGAATGGCCGGTGGCCCAGCTGATGGCGTTCTCGATGGCGCTGGTCGGCAACTTCGATACGGCATGGAAGGCGTGGCGGCAGGCCCATGGCGAGCGCTTGGCCGGTGACATCGGCTTCCTCGGTGCGGTGGCGCGGGCCAGCGTGAATGCCGAGCTGCGCGAAGAAGCGCATGACTACACCGATGCGGGCCTGCTGCCGGTGTGGCAGCGGCTGCCGGACCTGCGCGATGCGATGAGCCTGGTGTGGCGGATGCTGCTGCTGTGGCTGGCAGTGCTGGCGCTGCTGGTGATTGCTGGCTGGGTGACGTAGATCCACGCCGAGCGAGGATGGGCGGTAACCGGATCCCGGCGACGCCGGGGTGTGCCAACCAAGGTTTGGTACCTACGAGAGCGGGGCAGTAGATCCACGCCATGCGTGGATGCTTTCGCGCGAATGGGGTCGCTGATGGTCAGAGGCCTTTGCGGCGCAAAGGGATCCGACCCAGGGTCTTCCGGCCGGTCGGGCCGGCCAAGCGCAGCGCCAGTCGACTGACAGTCGACTCTACCTAGACCGGTGCCAGCGCGTTGAACGGCGCCCACGGCAGGTTGCGCAGCAGCGCATACCCCGGTAGCACCCACAACCAGAACTTCGGATTGGCCAGCCGCCGCATCAACGGATCCAGCACCTTCGGGCGCACGCCGGCGATGTGCAGCAGCATCAGAAACAACAGGGGCAGTGCGATGACCAGCAGCGGGTTCATCGCCATTGCGCCGGGCAGGTCGAAGTGGACCAGGGAATACAGGCAACGCGTGCTGCCGCAGCCGGGGCAATAGAAGCCGGTCAGCGCGTACAGCGGGCAGCTCGGCAACGGGTTGCCGGCGACGTACGGATTGACGTGGCGCAGGACCACCGCAGCGCCGGCAGCCAGCCCGGACGCGGCCAACAGCGGCGCCCAGCGGGCCAGGCGTGATTGAACGGGAGGTGCGGGCATGCTGGGCGGGGAGCGGGCTTTTGGCGGGATCCCGTGCAATCCATCAGTAGCCGCTGTTGCTCATGGCGCCGATGCCGCCCATCACAACGAAGAACAGCACATACAGAACGACCATGATCAGCCAGGCAATGGCCGACCAGATCGCCCACTTCTTGGCCTTGTCCGCCGATTCCTGGGCACCGGCGACGTCACCGGCGGCCAGCTTGCCGTTGACCTGTGCGGCGTAGACGATCGACACGATGCCGACCGGCAGGCAGCAGAGCAGTGTGGACAGGATGGCCCAGACCAGATTGTTCGGGATGTACGGGGTGGTGGTGTTCATGGTGCGGATTCCTCGTTGGGTGGTGGTGGTGGTGAATCAATGTTCGGAAAGAGCGCCCAGTACGGCGAGACCGCCAAACAGCCCGAGCCACAACAGGAACAGGACCGGAAGGGCGAGAGCAGAAGCCACTGCCCACCAGCCCGCCTTGCGCGATGCCGCGTAGGCCCCCGGCAGATCATCGGCGGCGCGCAGACCGTCGACCTGGGAGGCATACACGATCGATACCACGCCCAGCGGCAGACAGCAGAACAGCGTCGTCAGAATCGCCCAGACCAGATGGTTGGGGATGTAGACCGGACGGCTGAGCGATGGTGGTTGATTCAAAGCAAGACTCCATTCCTTGGCGGTTGGGCTGCAGTGTGCAGACCCGACCTCCCCCCTTTGGCTGCGTAATCTACCGCAAGCGACGCCGTATGTATGCGTTTACATGCCCACCACGTATGGGCTGGCGGCCCGCGCCAGCCTATCCGGCTGCCATGCGCTTTCAGCGCTGGCGCGCTCATGCGTGGTCGCCGCGAAGGGCGCGGACCTGCGTTTCCAATGTCGGCGCATCGGTGCTGTGGCCATCCACGGGCGCGGCGGCCACCACCTGCACCGTGGCGCGGAAACGTCGTGGCACGCGCATGCGGCCCAGGCGCGTGTCGCGCCGGCTCCACATGCTCGACCACATGCCACGCAGCGCCATCGGCACCACCGGCACCGGACGCCGCTCCAGAATCTTCTCCACGCCGGACTTGAACGGCGCCATCGTGCCGTCCTTGGTCAGCGCACCTTCCGGGAAGATGCAGACCAGTTCGCCTTCGGCCAGCGCTGCATCGATCTCGTCGAACGCGCGCTGCATCAGCGCCGGATCTTCGCGTGCACCGGCAATGGGAATGGCCTTGGCAGTGCGGAAGATCCAGCTCAGTACCGGGATGTTGAAGATCCTGTAGTACATGACGAAGCGCACCGGGCGCGGGATCGTCGCCGACAGGATCAGTGCATCCATGTAGCTGACGTGGTTGCAGACCAGCAGCGCGGCGCCTTCGTCGGGCACGTTGGCTTCGATGCCGTGCGGGCGCAGCCGGTACAGCGTGCGCACCATCACCCAGCTGAGGAAGCGCATCAGGAATTCGGGGACGATGGTGAAGATGTAGATCGCCACGATGGCATTGGCGATGGCCAGGGCCAGGAACTGCTGCGGAATGGACCAGTGCAGCAGCTGGTGCGCGGCCAGCGACAGCAGTGCAGCAGCGACGATGAAGCCGGAGTTCTGGATGTTCAGCGCAGCGAACACGCGCGACATCTGTGCCTTCGGCGTGCGGCTCTGGATCAGCGCGAACAGCGGCACCACGAACACGCCGGTGAACAGGCCGATGCCGATCAGGTCGATGACGATGCGCACGCTGCCCGGCTGCTGCAGGAAGGCCAGTACGCCCAGGTTCTGCACGGTCGCCTCGCCGGTGCGGGCGAAGTACAGGTCCAGCAGGAAGGCGGTCATGCCGAACGCGCCCAGCGGCACCAGGCCGATTTCCACCGTGCGCGCCGACAGCTTCTCGCACAGCAGCGAGCCGACGCCGGTGCCGACCGAGAACAGCGCCAGCGCGAACAGGTACAGCTTGGGCTCGCCGCCGAGGTTGACCAGCGCGTAATTGGGCAGCTGCGAGGTCAGCACCGTGCCGACGAACCAGAACCAGGACACGCCGAGGATGGCGTTGCGCACCGCCTTCTGCTGCCGCGCCATGCGCAGCACCACCAGCGACTCGGGCAGCGGGTTCCAGTTGATCTTCAGGTCCGGATCGCCGGCATCGACGCGCGGGATCATCCGTGCGGCGAGGTTGCCGCAGATCGCCAGCGCGATGACCGCCGTTGCCGCCACGATCGGGCCGTGGCTGCCGGCCAGCAGGAACACCGAGCCGCCGATGATCATGCCGGACAGGATCGAGATCGAGGTGCCCATTTCGACCAGGCCGTTGCCGCCGGTCAGTTCCTCCGGCTTCAGCACCGAGGGCAGGACCGAATATTTGACCGGCCCGAACAGGGTCGACTGCATGCCGGTGCAGAACAGCGCCACCAGCAGGAAGGGCAGGTTCTCGGTGATGAAGCCGATGGCCGCCAGCGACATGATCACGATCTCCATGGTGGTGGTGATCACTATCAGCCGCGATTTCTCAAGTTTGTCGGCGATCTGCCCGGCCAGGGCGGAGAACAGGAAGTAGGGCAGGATGAAGATGGCCGGTGCCAGCGTGGTGTACAGCGAGCGCTGCTCGTCCGATACGCCGAGGTAGAACAACAGGCCGATGATGGCTTGCCGGTACACGTTGTCGTTGAAGGCGCCCAGCGCCTGCACGATGAAGAACGGCAGGAAGCGGCGCTGGCGCAGCAGGGCAAACTGGTTGTGACCGGACATGGAACCTCCTTGACCGGCGCAGCCTAGCATCCCTGCCTGTCAGGCAGGGATGCGGTAGGTGCGGACTCGCACCTCCGGTGGGTGCGGACCGTTGGTCCGCACATCTCAGCCACCCCACCAACGCTCACACGATATCGTCGACCACGCCACCATCCACGCGCAGGGCGGCGCCGGACGTGGCCGAGGCCTGCGCCGACGCCAGGTAGACCACCATGTTGGCCACTTCCTCGACGGTGGCCGCGCGCTGGATCACCGAGGCGGGGCGGTGGGCCATGACGAATTCACGGCCGATCTGCTCCAGCGGCTTGCCGCTGCGTGCGCGTTCTTCCTCGAACATCGCCGCGAAGCCGTCGGACAGGGTCGGTCCGGGCAGCACCGCATTGACGGTGACGCCGCTGCCGGCCACGCGCTTGGCCAGGCCACGCGACAGCGACAGCTGGGCGGTCTTGCTGACCCCGTAATGGATCATGTCGGCCGGAATGTTGCGCGCCGATTCGGAGGAAATGAACAGCACCCGGCCCCAGCCGGCATCGACCATGGCCGGCAGCAGGGCGCGGGCCAGGCGCACGCCGGACATCACGTTGGTCTGCCAGTAGCGCTCCCAGGTGGCGTCGTCGGTGTCGAAGAAATCCTGCGGGCCGAAGATGCCGGCGTTGTTGACCAGGATGTCGATCTTCGGCAGGCCGGCCAGCAGGGTCTCCACGCCGGCCGCGTCGGAAAGGTCGGCGGCCACGCCGATCACTTCGGCGC
>JAFAFD010000168.1 GCA_023423675.1 Pseudomonadota bacterium
CTGCAGGTGGAGGCCAGCCAGCCCTCGCGCATCGACAGCCGGGTGACCGTCGACAACCCGCAGGCACAGAACCGCACGCTCGGCGGCCTGCTCGAGCACGTTTCCGGCGTGCAGAACAGCGCCTTCGGGCCCAACGCCGGCGCGCCGGTCATCCGCAGCCTCAGCGGCAACCGCGTGCAGATCCTGCAGGACGGCCAGTCCATCCTCGGCATGAACGCGATCAGCGGCGACATCAACATTCCGTTCGACCCGCTGTTCGTGCGCAGCGTCACCGTCAACAAGTCCTCCGACACGGTGCGCTACGGCGGCAACGCCATCGGCGGCAGCGTCGAGGTCGATTCCGGGCTGATTTCGCGCACGATGGAAGACAAGGACCAGTCGATGGAACTGGTGCTGCGCAAAGGCTTCAACGCCGCCGATGCGCAGGGCTTCCGCATGAACTTCAACAACCAGCGCAACGTCTCCACCAACCTGCAGGTCTCGCGGCAGCGCATCTCGCACTACGACATTCCCGGCAACAGCAAGGCGGCCGCCTGCAACAGCCAGCTGTTCCCGGCCGCCGGCGGGGTCAACCCGGCGCTGGCCGATGCCTGCCAGAAGGAGGCCCGGGTGCAGCAGGTCTACAACAAAGCCTCGCAACCCTACATCGACCAGTTCATGACCGAGAACCCGGACTGGGCCGATGGCGAGTTCTCTTTCTACACCAACAGCCCGACCTCGGTCTGGCAGCGCCAGACCTACGTCAATCCGGTCAATCCGGACTACGTCGCCGGCACGCCGTCCTATGTGCAGAAGCGGATCAACAACGACGTCACCCCGGACTACCACCACCGCCTGGGCAACAGCTACTCACGCAGTTCCCAGGTGGCTCTCGGCTCGACCCTGTTCTTCGACCGCGGCTACGTGGGTGTCAGCATCGATGCCAAGGACAGCGAATACGGCGTGCCGGGCTTCTCGATGCAGAACCTGTCCTTCGGTTCCAACTACGCCGACGGCCTGCCGGTGGGCGTGGTCATCAAGCAGGAGCGCTACGCGCTGGAAGCCCTGCTGCGCGACCCGCTGCCGGGCGTCGAGCGTGCCGAGCTGCGCGTCTCGCAGCTGGACAACACCTCGGGCGAACGCCTGGGTACCAGCAAGGCCAACGATTACGACTTTGAAAGCACCCAGGCCGAACTGCTGCTGGCCCATCGCCGCGTCGGCCCGCTGAGCGGCCTGCTCGGTCTCAGCCAGCAGTCGCGTGACGTCACCGGCAGCGGATCGCTGCGCTACCTGCCCAACGTCGATACGCGCAGCCAGGCGGTGTTCCTGAAGGAAACACTGGACTTCGACTGGGCCTCGTTCGATGCCGGCGTGCGCCACGAACGCGTGGACCACACATTGCGGCCGAGCAGCTTCAAGACGGCGCGCAATTCCGCCAACACCACGCTGCAGGACCGCGACTTCCGGCTCAACAGCTACAGCATCGGCGCCTACGTTGAACTCAGCCCGCTGTTCGCCGCCAAGGTGCGCTACTCCTCTTCGCAGCGTGCACCGGAGATCAATGAGCTCTACGCAAGCAATGCGCATTATTCGGTGATGACCCAGGAAGAAGGCAACCAGAACCTGGACCCGGAACGTGCGAAGAACCTCGAGCTGACCGGCCTGTTCCACCTGGGCGGCTTCCAGCTGTCGGCCACTGCCTACCGCATGCGTTACGAAAACTACCTGTACCTGGGCTACTCCGGCCTGCAGACCGCCAACCGCCTGCCGCTGAAGTACTGGAAGCAGACCGACACAACGGTGAAGGGTTTCGAGGTCGATGCCTCGCAGTCACTGGCGCTCGGTCGCTTCGGCAGCCTGGAGCTGTCTGCCTTTGCCGACCTGGTGAAGAACAAGGCCGACCATCCCGATGCGCTGCGTGCCCATAACGATGGCGAATACCTGCCCAACATGCCGACCAACCGCTACGGCGCCACCGTGCAATGGCAGCGCGAAGGCTGGAAGGCGCAGCTGTCCAGCACCTACTACGACGCGCAGAAGTACCTGGGCCGAAACGTCAGCGAGGAAGTGCCGCTGGATGCCTTCAACCTGGTCGACCTGCAATTGAGCCGGGAGATTCCGCTGCGCACCACCGCCGTCGCCGGCCTTGAGGTGTTCATCAATGGCAGCAACCTGCTCAACGAGGAAGCGCGCCCGCACAACTCGCCGCTGAAGTACATCGCGCCGCTGCCGGGGCGAGGCTTCCAGGTGGGAGTGACCGTGCGGCTCTGAGTTTTTCCCTCTGCAGCCACACAACGCCCGCGGACGATGGTCCGCGGGCGTTGTCTTCCTGCGATTACCGCATCAGTAACTGCCGCGCAGGGTCAGCATCCAGTTGCGTGGTTCGCCGTAGTAGTTGCCCAGCGTGGACGTTGCAGTCTTGTAGCTCACTGGTTCAACAGCTTGCTTTTCTGAGAATCGAACTCAGCCTGCGTCAAGATGCCCTTTTCCTTGAGCGACAAAAGCTTGGCCAACTCGTCGGCAACCGACAGAGCTGTTGCGGGGCTGCTGCTTGCCGCTGGCGCCTCGACGGCACTCGCAACCTGCGCAACTGTCGGGCGGTGGTCACGGTCGACGGTCAGCGTCATCGCAGCCCCGTCGCGAATCACATTGAGTTGATAGGTCGGCGTCCTCGCCGCCTTTGCCATAACGTCCAGGAAGTCGCTATCGGTCTTGAACTTCTTTCCGGCTACGGCGGAAATGACGTCGCCCGCGCTTAGACCCGCTCGCTCGGCCGCTCCACCTTCCGTCACCTCCGCCACGTAGTAGACAGCGCCCCTGCCTTGCGGAGTGACCTTTCCCAGGACCCCGAGAACTGCATGGTTTGGAAACGACGTTCCCGCCGGGAACGAGCCCCCCGCGCTGATCAGGAAGTTCATGATGCTGTTATGGAAATCCGCACCGGAGAATGGAGCACGCTGCATCTGACCGAAGGCCATCTGCGTTTCCATCCAACCCGATGCCTGCACACGGGAGATGCCAGAAATTTCACTGACGTTGAAGCGGAAGAAACGTCGCGGAGGCGTTGAGTAGCTGTTCCCAAGCAGCATCTGCCCCATGATGGATTGTCCTGTGCTGAGCGGTGACTCGCAGACAACTTCCGTATCGCTGCTGCTCACAACTATCCACTGAACATCCATGCACTTGCTGGACAAGCGGGACGCTGCCTGAGATGCCTTGCTCGAGAACACCGCCTCTGGCGCGCCGCTCGGAGTCACAGCAAACAGCTGAGAGCCCGCCGCGGCGAACGGGAGAAGGATACCCCCCAACAGAAAAACTACAGTCCGTATCGTCATGTGCGCTCCCCCTAGAGCATTTGACGTCGAGAATGGTCGCCATACTAGCGCCTTTGCCTGCATCTGCAGCTGGAGATCAGCTGCACCGCTCCGACCCAGCGGCATGGCGCGACGATGGACCGACGCATTGTCTTGGCGCACAACGAAAAACGCCCGCAGATCTGAGATCTGCGGGCGCCATCTTGTATCTGGCGGAGCGAGAGGCCGATTTGGCACTCTCTCAATCTCTCAGGGAGTCCCGAAACCGAGGCGTATCAACGCCTGAGACTCCACACCCATACCATCGAGTCTCGCGGAATCCGGACCCCAAACATGGGGCGAACTGTGGGGCAATATTGATGGCAAGACCTACCAACCGACTCAGCGCGCGCGCCGCGCAGACCACCACGAAGACAGGCTACCACGCGGACGGCGGGGGCCTGTATCTGCTGGTCGGGCCGACCGGTTCAAAGTCCTGGGTGCTGCGCTACCAGCGCGGCGGCAGGCGCCGGGAGATGGGGCTGGGCCCCACGCAGCTGGTCAGCCTGCAGGAGGCCCGAGCATCGGCGCTTCAGCATCGTCGGCTGCTGCTGGCCGGGGATGACCCCATCGAAGCCCGGCGGGTGAGCCGGTCGGCCGGCACCACCTTTGGCGAGGCAGCAGACGCCTACATCGCCTCCCACCGCGCTGGCTGGAAGAACGAGGCCCAGGCGGAACAGTGGGAGCAATCCCTGCGCGCCTATGGGCCGGCGCGGGATACCCCGGTCGGCAACGTCGATACCCACCTGGTCATGGCATGCCTGCGGCCGATCTGGACGGAAAAGACCGTGACTGCCACGCGCGTGCGCGGGAGGATCGAGCGCGTGCTGGACTGGGCCAAGGTCCACGGCCACCGGGAGGGCGAGAACCCGGCCCGCTGGCGTGGCCACCTGGAGAACCTGCTGCCCAAGCCCACCAAGGTGAGCAAGCCCAAGCACCACGACGCGATGCCCTACGCAGACGTGCCGGCCTTCATGGCCACCCTGGCAGAGCGGGACGCGCGCAGCCGCCGTGCGCTGCAGTTCGTGATCCTGACCGCCGCGCGCACGTCCGAGGTGACCGGGGCTGACTGGTCCGAGTTCGATCTGGACCATCGGCTGTGGACCATCCCGGCCGGCAGGATGAAGGCCGGACGAGAACACATCGTGCCGCTGACCGACGCGGCGGTCGCTTTGCTGAAACCGCTATCCCGCAAAGAGCCACCGTTCTCCCTGTCCGAGAACACGATGCTCTACCTTGTGCAGAAGCCGGCGCCCAAAGGGCTGGGGCTGCCCTTTACCGTGCACGGCTTCCGGTCCAGCTTCCGCGACTGGGCGGCCGAGACGACCGACTATGCAAACGAGGTGGTGGAGATGGCCATGGCCCACGCCATCAAGAACAAGGCAGAGGCGGCCTATCGCCGCGGCCACTTGCTGGACAAGCGCCGGCCGCTGATGGAGGCATGGGCGCAGTTCTTGGGCGTTACGCGCCCTTGATCTTCCCGGCTTCCTTGGCCGCCCGGACGGCGGCAACCTCAGCCCGCAGCCGGGCCTGATGCCTGACCACCCACTGCTCGATCCCTGCCCTGCCGGTCCAATAGCTCTGGCAGGGCCTGGGCGGCCGCTTCCTCCCCTGCCCCTCCAGCTGCACGTCCAGCCGGGCGAACCACTTCAGGTTGTCGACCCGCTGGTACAGCTGGGCCACCCAGCAGAACTCATGGGCCAGTACGTCCTCTGCCGCCTGATTGGGCGAGGACCTGATCCAGTGGAAGCCGTGGGGGAGTGCCATGCGGGGGAGGATACGCCTCCCCGTCGCAGGGGTTGCGATCAGTCCTTGGCCTCGAGGGCGGTGACGCGCTCGGCCAGCCCGTCAATCTCCTGCGCCAGCGCGCGGACGATGAAGCACAGCAGCTCCTCCTTGCGGAAGCTGTAGCGGTCGCCAGCCTCGCGCGCGGGCTGGATCAGTTCGCGGCCAGCCTCGACGGCGGGTTCCAGCACGTTCCCGTCGTCGCCCAGCACGGCGTCCTTCGCCGGCCACTCGTGCCACTGCTCCGGCTCCGCCTCCCACTCGTCGTAGCAGATGAAGGAGTAGGCGAACGGGTCAAGCCCGAATCCTTCCATCACAGCGATGGCCGCCTGAACGGTCGGGCCGAAATGCTTGCGGGCCTCCTTGCCTTCCGCCTCGCAGTTCTCATCGCCGTGCACGCGGTTCAGCCAGCGCCACACAGCAGGCAGTCGAGCAATCGCCGACGCCGCCTTGAACTCAGCATCCCGCAGATTGCGCGGCTCGGTCTTCAGGCGGGAGTCGGAGGTGCTGATGGTCGTGTTGGTGGCATAGACCTGAGTCCATACGAAGCCGGTAGATCCACAGCTGATCGTGTTCGTAACGCGGGGCGATAAAGTCGTGGAAGAGATGAAAAACCCAGCTGTGCCAGCGCCTGCGCCCATGACCGGATTTACGATCACATCAACTCGGCCGTTACCGCCCCGAATTTCGGATCGATAGGAGTTGTCGTCCGGGGTGTTAGGGTCTCCGAGCCTGAACAGAATTCCGGGAACACCTCCGGGGGTCGTGTACTGGATTGATCCTGTCGTGCCGAGATTCCAGCGCCACGCATTGCTGCAGGTTTTCTCGCCTGCAATCGATTCTGCGCCGGTTCGATGGACGACGTTTGAATCATCGGCTGCACCGATCACCGTTCGTGCAGCGGCAGCATCGGTTGCCGCTACTAGTGATCGACCGTTGGCGGTAATCGACGCCAGCGTCACCACGTTCGCGGCTGAGAAGTACGGGAAGGTGTTGACGGTGCCTGCTACGCCGGAGATGGCGCGGCCAGCGGCGGTGAGGCTGTAGGAGGCCCATGCACCGCCCGTGTAGACAAGCGCCTGGTCATTGGCGACGGTCACCGGGGCGATGCCTGCGAGGTTGCCGAGGTAGGCGACGCGGTCGGCACCGGCCGCCGTGCGCAGCTGCACAAGGTCGGTCGAGGCCGGGGCGCTCGGCGGGTTGACGGTCGGGTCACCGTACTTGACGGTCGGGAAGTCGATGGGCATGTGTGGTCACCTGTCAAAAACGTAGCCCTGCACCTCGATGGAGTAGCCACCGGTCAGGATCAGGGTGAGGAGTTGGCCGAGGATGTTGGTCGCCGAGACGACGGTCGCGATGTTCAGCGCCGAGTCGAGACGCACATCCACCACCAACGAGTTGTTGGGCTGCACCGCGATCTGGCGGTTCGATTGCGACACAGGCGTGCCAGCCGGGGCCAGCGACCCGCGCTGCAAGTACAGGTAGCCGTTGGTCAGGTTGTTGATCTGCAGGCGCGCGGCGGTGGCGTTGGCCGGAACCAGCCCGGCAAGCGAGGTGGTGACCGGGTTCTGCACGTTGGAAGTCAGCACCAGCAGCGACGGCGGCACGGTGAAGAACGTGGTCGACTGGTCGAACAGCACCAGGTTGCCCTTGCTGTTGGCCTGCAGGTGGATCGCCGGCCGCAGCCGATTGCCGACCACCAGCCCCTGCGCCAGATACCGGCGCGTCGGGTCGCCCTGCTTGCAGCGCGCGGTGGCATTGTCCAGGTACGGCGCGTCCGGCGGCGTCTGGCTCAGTTCAAGGCCCATCATGCCGCCTTCCATCGGGTAGCCATAGGCGTACCACCAGCCGTTCGCGGGCGTGGCCGGCAGCGTCGCCGACGCGCCGCCGGAGCGCATGCGCGTGCCATCGGGCAGGTAGGCCAAGCCGGGCCCGGCCACAACGGTCAGCCCATCGGTGCCGGCCACCAGCGGGATATCTTGGATCCGGGTGATTACGGACAGGTCGGCCATCAGTTCACCGGGGTGTTGTCGGAGAAGCGGATCCAGTTCGTCCCGTCGCTGTAGGCCGGGATGATCCCCGACACGCCGGACGTGCCAGACACGTAGATCTCGCGCGGGTACGGCGTCACCGCCGGCAGCGCCGAAAGCGGATAGATCTGCTTCACCGCGGCCTGCACGCCCACCAGCCACGCGAAGGGGATCTGCGGGACGTTGGCGAACAGCACGCGCCCCTGCTGGTCCGTCAGCACTCGGCCGGCCTGGTCAGTCAGTGCAGGCAGCGTCAGCAGTACGTAGGGGCTGTTCGGGCCGGTGAGCGGCTGCAAGCCAGTGCCCTGCTGCGCGTAGGGGTAGCCATCGGCAGGCGGTGTCGGGGCCGGCGTGCCGGGTACTCCCTGATCACCCTTGTCGCCCTTCGGCCCCTGATCGCCGGTATCACCCTTCGGCCCAGCTGGCCCGGTATCGCCAGGGTCACCCTTGGGCCCGGCCGGACCTGTCGCGCCCGTTGCGCCGGTGTCGCCCTTCGGCCCCGTAGCGCCTGCCGGACCTTGCTCACCCTGCGGGCCGGCATCGCCCTTGGGTCCCGTGGCACCCGTATCGCCCTTGGCGCCTGCCGGGCCGGGATCGCCTTGATCGCCTTTCGGGCCGGCGGGGCCTTGGATACCCTGCGGACCCATCGGGCCCTCCGGCCCTCGGAACTCGACGCCATCGCCAGACGGCGGGAACGCCGTGCCCGACCAGATGTAGAGCAAGCCATCCGACTGGACGAGATACCCCGCACCAGCATCGCCAGGGCCAAGGTCAGTCGGCAGGTCGCCGTAGGTCGGGACCGAACCGGCGATCTCGATGCCGGCGCCATCCTCGCCCGCTGGCCCTTGCGGACCTGCAGGCCCCTGCGGACCTTCCGGGCCGGGGGTCAGCTCGATGTTCTCGATTGCCTCGGCCACCGCGCGGCCGCTCGGCGCGCGATCGGTCGAAGCTGGGTCGATCAGATCCTCGACCGCGGCGGAGCGGGCGCGCTCGGCGGTGAAGTAGACGTTGCCGCTGCCTTCGGCAAGGTCGTCGGTCGTGGCATCTCGGGTGCCAGACACGCGGCCCTTGCCGTCGCGCTCAAATGCCAGCAGCTCGCCGACGCCGGTATCAGCCAGGTCAGCCAGCGAGATCGTCGGCAGGCCCGCGGCGGCATCGCCATTTTCGACGTCGATCTGGAATTCGGTGCCGGTGATCGTGGCCGGCCGGCTGCCGGTTTTTCGCCCCTTCTCGTCAAACGTGACTGCCAGCAGCACGCCCTCGCCCGAGTCGGGCACATCGGCCAGGCCGACGACGATGTTGCCGCCCTCGCCGTCCCCGTTCTCGACCGTGATGCCGTCGCCAGGCTCCACCAGCCGCAGCACCCACTCGCCGTTCTCCTGGCGCACCGCGATGCCCTTGCCATCCAATGCGGCGATGCGTACCAGATTGGCCGGAACCTCGCGGATCAGCTTCCAAACCGTCGCCGCGGCGCCGCCGACGTCGGCCGGCGGGTTGATGATCTGCGAGGCCTTCAGCAGCTTCCCGTCCGGGCCATACAGGTTGACGCCGAGCGTCGCGCCCTCGGTCGCCGCATCGTTCAGCAGTACGACGCGGCCGAGCTGGTCCTTCAACTTGATCTTCTTGCCGGCCACTACGGCACCTCACCTCGATCCGCTCGGATCAAGGCTTGGCAGGCGCGGAGCTGGTCGTCGGCGTCCCGGCCGATTCGAACAGCAGGTCCCGCAAGCGTGACTCCGAGGTCGGCGGGCGCATCACGTTCGCCGGCGCCGGCGGCAGCTTCGGACAGGCGATCGGTGTGACAGGCGGCGAGGTCGTGGCGCAACCGGAGGTTGCCAGCGCGCAGGTCAGCCACAACAGCATCAGGGACGGCCTCGGCCGCAGTTCGATCTTCTTCATGCTTGGCTCCGATGGTGGCCAGGGTTTCGGCCTGCTGGTGTTCGGTGGCGCGGGTCTGGTTGACCTGGTCCTTGATTGCCTCGGCTCCGTCAGCCCGCTGATCCGATTCCACGCCATCAGCACGGTCACCACGCCACGCCCAGCCGGCGCCGAACATGGCTGCCGACCACAGCGCCGCACCCAGCAGCGCAATCACGGTCCGATTCACGGTGCACCTCCGCTCGGCCTGCTGCCGATGTTGAAGAAGTAGCCAACCACGCCGCCGAGAGCGGTGTTCAGGCCGCCGAGCAGCAGCGCGAATGCGTCGCGGTTGCCCTCGGGCAGCTGCGTGATGACCAGCGCGGCCATGGCCATGCCGTAGAGGAACATGATCAGGATCGCGATGCCGATGCGGCCGGCGCCGATGTTGCGTCTTGCCCAGCTCATGCAGCCATCCTCGTCAGCTCGTGCACCTGGCGCATCGCCCACTCGTACAGCGGGCGGTCGCGGATCAGAATTCGCTCGTGGTCCTTGCCGCGCAGCGCTACCACGTGGATCTCGGTGGACTCCTGCAGCGCCAGAACGATGAAGGCGACCCGCTTCTTCAGCGGGTCAGCCTCTTGGATCAGGTCGATCGCTTCCTCGACCATGCCCTTGATCTGGGACAGGACACTGGACGCCGCCATGCCCTTCGTCTCCATCATGGAAAGGGCTGCGCGCAGCTTCACCACCGCCGCCTCGCGGGACCTCTTGGGCGGCATCAGGTCAGCCCGAACAGCTTCTTGGCCTGGTCCAGCCGCTTGGCACGGTCGGCCAGGCCGTTGGTCCCGCCGTTGATGGCCTTGGTGACGCCCACCAGATTGTCGGCGCGGGCCATGGCCGGGATCTTTGGTCTGGCCACGGTCCAGTACCAGGAAGCGGCGTCGACCGCGTCCGGCAGCTGGGACAGCATCTCCGGCGAGCGCACCACGCGGTCGTCGCCGTACTTCCACTTGCTGTAAGCGGCGTAGTTGGCGCGGCCGGTGACCTGAATCAGGCCACGGCCCTTGAAGCGCACGCCGTCCCCGGGCTGGGTGTTGCCGAGATCCTTGCGGCCCTCGTAGGCGCGGCCCGAGGCGTACTCGGTGGCAGTCTTGAAGCCATCCGATTCATGAGCGACCTGCGAAATGAAATGTGCCTTCTCCAGCGCCGACGTGATGCCGTGAGCGATACACGTCCGTTCCATCGCCTCAGCGTACTGGCCTGCCCCCATCTTGGCGGCCACGGTTTCGGTGGACATTTGTGACCCCCATTGGTGAATGGGGCCATCCTGCCGGGGCTGGCAGGGGGTTCAACGGATGGGTGCTACCATCCCGCCATGATCCGTGCCCCACTGGTGCTACTGCTTCCACTCCTGGCGGCCTGTCGCAAGGAGCCGGAGGTGTGGACCTCATTTGTGTACCCTCCCGGCAGGTCCACGGCCGCCGAGGACGTGCAAGGCGCGATATATGGCCGATTCTCAACCTTCGAGGATTGCCAGACAGCCTCGATCGGAGCACTGAGGCTGCACCACGCGTCGATGACCGATGAGCAGACAGACGATCTTGGGTTTGGTGACTACGAGTGTGGCGTCGGGTGCCGATACGAGAGCAAATACAACCTCTACATGTGCAAGGAAACACGGAAATGAGCCAGCCTTGGGACAAGAACCGAATTACACCGGAAGCCGAAAGGCTGGTCGCCCAGAACCGAGCCGAGCGCAACCTTGATCGCTCGTTCCCGAAAAAGTGGTGGCACGACGTGACGTTCGGTTTGGGCGGGCTGGCAGTGATTGCTCTGTTCCTCGGCTCAGTTGCCGCCCTGGTCTACCTTCTCTTGTTCAAGTAGAACGGCAGCCTCTGCGATATCGGGATCGTTGTTCTCCTTGGCGATCCGCTTCAGCGTGTTGACCTGCGCCGGCAGTGCGCCAACCGGGAGGTCGGTCGACTTCGCCAGCCACTTCACCCAACGCGGGTTGGTCATCAGTCGGGCGCCAAGATTCGCGCCCACGCCGCCCAGACCCAGCCCGAGAGCGGCGCCCAATTGGCCGGTCATCAACGATCCGCCCAAGCCGCCCCAGTAGGCGAATTGCGCACCCTGCCGAGCTGTGCCTGACGGGTTGGCGATGGCCTGCCCACCGTCACGGATACGTTCTGCCACCGATGCGATGCGGTCCATATTCCGGCTGAAGCCCGGCCCGTAGCGGTCGAACAGCGCGCGGCGGGCCTCTCGGCTGGCCTTGTTCCAGTTGGTCAGGAACGTGGAAGCGCTGAATGCCTCGCCGGCCGCGTCCTGCGCGCCGGGGTTGGCCAATCCCATGCGGCGCAGCGCCGCGGCGGTGACCGCCTTCTGGCCTTCCTCCGGCAGCGACTGCATCACCGCGCGCAGAGTCGAGCCGCCGTCCTTCACGCCGCCCATGACGGCCTGATAGATCTTCTCGGCGCCGCCGTTGCGGTCGATCACGCGGTCGATCTCGTCAATGCGCTTGGCGCGGGCGTTGAAGTAGCGATTCGCGCGGTCGAGCGCCTGCTTGGCCTCCGGCGTGGTCGCCGCGGCCTCCATATCTCGGCTCAGTGCGGCGTACACCGCCTTCCACTTGCTGCGCGGCACGTCAGAGACGAGCGATGTGTTCTCCAATTCGCCGCCGACCAGCGTGCGCAGCTTGCGCAGCGCCTCGTAGGGAAGCTTCCCGTCCACCTGACTGGTCAGGTAGTCGTTGATCTGCTTCTCCACGTAGTCGGCGCCGAAGTCCTGCTGCGCGACGGCCGAATCCGGGGTCACACGCTGGTTGATCTCCTGCGGCGACATAACCTGCGCGTCCAAGTCGGCACGCGACAGCATCTGCGCCTCGATATCGGCCTGCGTGGGCAGACGCGAGTCGATGCTGGCCCGGCTCGGCACCTGACGGGCGATTTCCTCGTCCGTCATCACCGGCACCAGGCTGTTGCGCGTCTCGGGGTACATCGAGCGGCGCTGATTCTCGGCCATGGCCGCCTGCTGCTGGGCACGCAGCTCCAACTGCAGCTCATCGGCCTCCTGATAGAGCTGGGCGCGGCGGCCCTCGATCATGCTGGCCATGCGCTCGCGCAGACGGTCCTGCTCGGCAGCCAGGGCGTTGCGCTGATCACCGGCCTCGGCCACCAGGTTCTGGCGCTGCAGGTTGGATTCCTGAGCCAGCTCGGCGCGGCGCAGCTGTGCCTGGCTGGTCAGGTCGGCCCGCATCTGGTCGATCTGCTCGCGCATACCCGGTCGCGACAGGACGCCCTCGATGCCGCCGGCGTCCTTGGACAGGGCGCTCTCGATGCCTTCCAGGCGCGCATTCTGGAAGAACCGGGACACGCTCGGCGCGCCGGGGATCTCCTCGTTGAGGCTGGCCAGTGCCGCGCGCACGTTGTCGATTCCGACGCGTTCGTCCTGCGGCAGCAGCTCGTCCAATCGGCTGTAGAGCTGGTTGCCGCGCTCGCGCGTCGACTGGATGAAGCCGTTCTCGCCTCGGATACCCTGCTCGATCGCGCGGCCGGCGCGCTCGGCGCTCGGGTTGCGGAACAGCTCGTCGGCCTGGCGCTGCAGCCCCGCCCCGATGGCGTTGGCCTGCTGGTCGGCGAACCGCGCCATCACGCCGGCGCTCGTCGGGCCAGAACCCAGCAGCGTCTCGGCGCCCTGCCGCGACCATGCACCGGTGCCCTGCCCGACCGAGGGCGTGGCGCCAAGCACTTCGAAATCATCGATGGCGCGCGCCAGGTTCTGCCGGTTGCCCTCGCCACCACGCAGGCCACCACGGAGCGCGGCCGGGATGCCGGCGGACACGGCAGACGGTGCAAGGCCACCGGCCAAGGCCGCAGCCAGCTGTCCACCCACGCCCGCGCCGCTTTCGCGCGCTAGCCCGCTTGCACCGGCTCCAGTTACCGCGCTCACGGCCTGCAGGACAGGCTGTGCCGTCAGCACATCAGCAGCCCGCTGCGCTGCGGTCGGAGCGTTGCCGGCCACCTGTTCCAGCACACCGCCGCCTGCCGCGCGCGCCGGATTGATCAGCGCGGCCTGGCCAGAAGCCAGCGAGGCCGCAGGCCGACCAGCATTGAGGGCTGCGCCACCGCCCAGCGTGAGGGCCGTGCCGGTCAGCGCCTCGCCGATATCGCCGTAGATGCGGTCGCCGGCGGTCTGGGCTTGCGGAAGACCGATGGCATCGGCCAAGCGGCCTGCGTTGTCGCGGAAGCTGGCCACCGGCCTGCCGGTGAGCTTGGTTTCCAGCGCACCGAGCGCGTCGCCGCCCAGGGCGCCCAGCAGACTGCCGCCGCCCTGCAGAACCGACCGCAGGCCGAACATCGCATCGCGCACCGGCCCAGCGCGCCAGCCGTCAGCCTGCCGGCCAGCTGCGGTGCTGTCGACCGTGGCCGTCACGCCGGAGAAATCGGGCCTCGCGGCCTGCACTGTGTCCAGCGTCGGAATGGACTCGTCGCGGTAGTCATCCCACGGGCCGCGCTCAGCCGGCGGCGGTACTGCGCGCGTGGCCACGGTGGTGCCCTGCGCCTGCTGGTACTCCTCCCACGGAAGCGGGCCGGCCATCAGTTCTTCCCCCAGCTGCTCGGGTCGGCGGGGTTGCCGCCCAGGAATCGGTAGCCGTTGCGTACGGTGCCGATCGCCGGCGCCTGGCCGGTGGTCGGGCGGATCGTGGCGGCCGGCTGCATAGGTGCGGCGCCGCCGGCCTGCGCTGACTGCCCAGCACCACGCATCAGGGCGCGGTAGATCAGGTCCGCGTTGACGCTGGCCGGCTTGGTCGAGCTGAATACCGAACGCTCGGCCGCCTTGAAGTCGGCGTCGGTGACCGGGCCCGACGGGTTATTGATGCGAGCCTGCCGGCCAGCGGCCGAGCTGGTGTAGGCGTCGAGATCACTGTTGGCCGTGATGTTAAGTCCAGGCAAGCGGCCGATCAGCGGTCCGGCGGTGAGCCGGCCGCCCTTGGCCACAGCCGCGCGGATATCCTCCGGGCTCATCTGCCGGACCTGTTCCGGGGTCTTGCCCAGGTAGGCGGCGGCGAAATCGTAGGCGTCCTCGGCCAGAGCCTTGCCGGCGAAGCTCTGCTTCAGCTCATCGCTGCTCATCTTCGCGCCACCGGCGGCTCCACCCGATGCAGACGCACCGCCGGCCGCCGCCGCGCCGCTTGGGTTCCATAGCCCATGGCGCTGCAGGTCGAACTGCTGCTGTGCAATGCCCAGCCGGCCGCGAGTTGCCGCCGCCGTCGCGTTCGAGCTGTTCGCGCTGGCGTAGGAAGCCGCCGCGCGCGCCGCGTCCGCAGCGATGCCGGCCCGGCCCTGCTCAGTCGTCGTGATGCCACCGCCGCCCTCCAGGAACCTGTTGGCAAGCAAATTTTGCCCTTGCACGCTTGCCAGCTCGACCGGGCCGTTGGCCACACCCATCAGGTAAGCGTTGCCGCCACCGAAGTCGCCGGCCAGCGCGCGACCGACGGCACCCTCGCGGAAGCCCTGCTCCTGCGTGGCGCCAAGGTAGCCGCTCACCTTCGTGGGGTCGTAGCCGGCCATCAGGGCGTCAGACAGGAATTTGGCGCGGTCCTGCGGGATGCCTGCCGCCGCCGCCGACTGTACAAAGTTGCCACGGCCCCGGCGTGCGTCCTCGGCCTCCATCGCCTTCTCGCGGCTGAAGCGGGCCGTCTGCACCAGCTGGTCAAGCTGCGCAGCGCGCGCCATGCCGCGGTTGTAGGCGTCCTCGCGGTTGCCACCGACCAGCGCCGCGCCAAGCGAGCCCCACCCCGGCGCCGGGCCCTGCGCGTTCCCCTGCAGCACGGAAAGAAGGTCTGCCATATCAGTAGCTCCAGCGCTGCTGCGCCCTGTTGAAGATATCGCCGTTGTTCGCCCGGGTGATCGCGCTTGCCTGCCCCGAAAGTGCGGAGGATTGGTCGGCACCGAAGCTGCCGCCAGCGATTGCGCCCGACGCGCCGCTGGCCAGCTGCGAGGCGGCGTCGATCCATGGGTTCCGGCGGATGCCCTGCAGCCTCAGCTGGCTGAGGTAGTCCTGGCCGCTGCCACGGCGCGCCAGCAAGCCGAGATCCGAGCCCAGCTGCGCGTTTTCGAGCGCTTCGCGCTGCCGCATCTGGGTCGGTGCGTCGATCCGGGCCATGAGGTTCGCCGTTGCTGCCCCATAGTCACTGATGCCCAAGGCAGCGTCCCGAGCTGATTGCTCGTAAGCGTCCGACACGGCTCCGCGCTGGCGCAGACCAGCGGTAGCCGCCGATTGCGCCTGTCGCACTTGGTCGAGGTACTGATTGGAGGTCGCCGCGCGCTCTCCGCTGGTGTCCGAAGCAGCGCGGGAGGCCAGAAGCCGGCCCACAGCCGTATCTGCCTCGCCCTGTAGTTTTGAACGGGCGGCGATCTGCCGGGCGAGCTCGCTGTCCTGCCGCTTCTCGGTCTGGCGGGTGTTGTAGTAGTTCGCGCCAGCGCCGAGCGCCGTGGTTCCCAGCGCAATGAGTGCTGCAGTTTCAAGGCCCATCAGCGTCTCCCCCCAACTCCGAAACCGGGCTGGTAGATCAGCCCGTATGCTTGATTGCCGCGGCGCTCTGCGGCCAGGTCCCTGCTACGGGTATAGACCTGGGCCAAGCCGCCGAAAATGTCGCCGAGGTTACTTGCCTGCATGCTGCTGCGGCCGCTCGCAAGGTTGCCCTGCAGCGCCTGCGCCGCCTGCTGTGCACCGCTGGTCATATCGAGGCCGCTCTGGACCTGCGAGATCAGGTTCAGGCGCGAATTCTGGTCAGCGGTGCGCAGATCAGCCGCCGCACCCTGCGCGAGCCGGTCCGCCGTCAGCACGCCCTGCTGGTAGTTCTGACCGAGCGTGCGGTTTGCGTCGGTGGACGCCGAGCCGCCAGTCAGCCCGCTTCGCGCCATGGCGAAGCGTAGCGAACGGTCGGCCACTTCCTTCTGCCGGCCCAGCTCGTTGTTGTAGAACGAGCGCGAGGCGTTGAGGAAGTCGTCGTATTGGGTCTGCCGGCGCGGGCTGGAGTAGATCTGATCGATCTGACCCACGGCTCGGTTGATGTTGCTCTGGCGCCAGGCTTCATGCTGCGCGGCCTTCGTCGCGGCGCCGCTGCCACTGGATCCCATGCCCATCATTCACCCCGCAATTTCGAAAAGTGGGCGATGCTCTCGCCGCGGATGCCCATATGGCGGAACACGCCTTCCGGCTTCATGCCCAGCGATCTCTCGAACCACTCGATGGCCTTGACGCGCGTGGTGATGGCGCTGGTTTGCAGGCGATGCGCTTGGGTTTCCAAGAGCTGATCCATCAGCCAGCGCGTGGCCTTGGTCATCGCGCGCCACTGCTCGGCCCATCCAGCCTCCGAACCAACCATCCACGACTGCCACACGCCCGGCGCCACCGGATGGAAGCCGCCGGCAGCGGCCGGCAGGCCATCCCGACCCACAACCGTGAGCGCATACGGGGCAGACTGGGCCCAAGTGTTCACCAGCCACTGCGCGGCGGTGTCCGGGTCATAGGCTTCGGTGCCCAGAACGGCCAGATACTGCTGCTGCTCGTTCTCGCGCATCACTTCGGCCAGCGCGACGAGGTGTGCCGGCCGGCAGGCAATGACATTTGAGGGCAATCGGGCGCTCTGCATGCGCAGATTCTTCCCGTGCGGTCAGCTGGTTCAACGGAATCACGCCATCCCCCGCAGATCCTGCAGATACAGCGAGAAAGCGTTCCACTGCCAGGCCGTGGAGCCGTCGTAGGTGAGCTTGACCGAGACCGTGGGTGCGGAAATCGGCATCGGGATGACCATCCCCGGCACGGTGTCGGCCGGCACGCGGTACGGAGTCGTGAAAGTGCCCTGATTGGCCTGGTCGTAGCCGAATTCCGCGCTCACCTCGCCCGTTCCGACGATATCGAAGCCGTACAGGCTCTTGGTCACGCCCGGCTGACCAAAATCGAGCCATGGCCACTGGATCAGGCCTTGGAACGGCACGATTTCGCCAGATCCGAGCTCGTCGCCGACCACGTCCTCATCCATCCGGTGGATGTTCGAACCCGAACGCAGGAAAAGCGCGTCGCCGCGGATGGCCCAGTCATCAATCTCGAACGGGAAGTGGTATCGGCTCCATGAACCCTGCTGGCCGGAGCCCTGCATGGTGTAGACGAACACATCCGTGACCGAATATCGGGGGAACGCCACCCAATACTGGCCCGTGCCGGGGTTGTAGAGCGCCATCGGGGCCAGGTCGCCCATCTCGATCAGCAGCTCGCGGACCAGCGGGTCGATCGGCATGCCCACATCACCGGCCTGGAAGTTGGTCGAGCTCGCGGCAATGCCGATCGAGCGCACACCCTGCGCGGCCAGGAACAGCAGATCGTTGGATACCGGCGCAATGGCGTGGTGCTGCTCGCTACCCAACGGCAGCGCGTCGATCAGCGACATGCTTGCCGGGTCCTCGTCAACCTGCCACAGCTGGAAGCCCTCGGAATTGAAGACGGCCAGGTTGCCGCGGTACAGACCCATGGCGGCGACCGGGTTGGCGCCGTAGTTCTGCAGGCCGAACGGCAGGTATCCGGCGTCGTCCTGCGCAGTCCAGTCCAGCGGGTTTACCGTCGCGCTGTACCGCACAATGTCATCGTCGCCGGCGAACACCTTGCTCGCGGCAATGGCCACATACTTGGTGTTCGGGCAGTTCTCGTCCTCCACGCGCCGGGAGATGGCCCGCCAGTTGATCGTTCCGTCAGCAACGTAGCTACCCACGTCGGCCGGCCAGTCCGGCTCAGTGGTGCCGCTCACGTAAAGCGGCGACGCCTCCCAAGTGACTCGGGTGGACGCCACAGCCTCCCAGATGACGTCGTTGTCCACGACCGTTTGGCCGAGGATCGATGGCCACTTGGGCTCGGTGTTGGCCGAGTACCCGGACTCCGCCTGCACCGCCTTGTAGACCAAGCCGTCGGGAAGACCCGCGAACGTGCCCGAGACGGTCAGGTTGTCGCCGAAAATCTCGTGGCTGTGGTCGGCGACCGAGAACAGGCCGATACCCGCACGCGCATAGGCTGCGCCGGCCGGCCGCGTCGCGGTGACGGTCGACTTGTGCCAGGCGCCACCGCTGCCGTCGCTGACGATGTTGCCGCGCTGCGAATCGAGCAGCAGGCCATCGGCTTCGTACCAGCGCACCTCCACCCAGCCGCGTGTGGCGCCGGCGATGGACGCGCCCTGCTGGATCATCGCGCTGGCTTCGAAGGAGCTGGCGTTCTGCGGCAGCACCAGGATCGACTTGTTCAGGGCCAGGCCTTCCGGCACGGAGCCCGGCATCAGGACGCACGGCCCCTTGTTGCCGTAGCCACCGGTGGCCGAATACTGCGCGCCGCCGGTGTAGTCCCAGTTGACGTTGCCGGCGGAGAAGTCGCCGTTCTCGACCTGTGCCGCGGTCGGGGCGGGCATGGTAATCGGCAGGACGATATCGCCGGGCTGGTACAGGCGGCCAGGCTGCCAAGTGGGGATGGCCATCAGAGCGCCTCCGTACTGGTGTTGGCACCGTTCCCGCCGCGCGAACCGGAGCCATAGCGGTCGGACACGCTCGGCGGGACGGTTCCGCCACTGCTCCCGCTGGCCGCCGTGGTGTCGGACGACTGCTGGTCGGCGTCTTCGTAGACCGTTTCACCTGCGTTGGTGGGCCAGCGAGGCTCAGTGGTGCCGGAGCGCGACGATTCGCTCGAGGTCTCGATGACGGTGTACTTGTAGCCGTTGTCCACCGTCGGCACGACCACATCACCCACTGCGCGCGCCACGTTTGGCGCCCAGGGCGTGTACCCGGACGTGTCGCTTTCAAGCCGATAGGCAACGCCGTTCGGGTCGGTCGGCATCACCAGCGCGCCAGGCAAGTACGTCTTGCCCGGCTGCCAGACCTCGCCCTCCTCCAGCCAATAGTGGAACGTGTCGCCGTTGTCGAACTCGGCCACGACGTACGGGTAGCCCAAGAACGGTGTCGCGAAGTGAATGTCCTTGATGGCCGCTCCAGCCACGGTCGGATGCCTCAGCACGACCACCGATACCTCCGGGTCGTTCGAGGCGATCACCATGTGACTGAACACGATGAACTTGCCGTGGTAGATCATCATCCCCTTGGTGCCATCCGGAAGACGATGTTCCACCCGACTTCCGGGGCGCGACTTGATGGTGCGGGCCGCGGTCACGTAGCCGTTGAGCAGGTCAAACAGCGCGTCAGGTGAAGCGCCACCCTTTTCGCGGAGACGGGTAATGCCAGCCTTGACGGTGGATAGCTGCACCTGCCTCATGCGGCATCCTCCGGCCAGCCGCCGACCGGAATCGGACGCACCGCGTTACGTGGATCGGCGGTGCCGGGGATGTAGCGCCGGGTATGGTGCGAGCCGCGCACCAAGTCGCGAACGTAGTTCGCCAGCTGGGAAGCGTAGTTGCCCGCGTCGGGCTGGCCGTAGTGCGCCTTCGCGTTGGCCAGCGCCAACAGGAAAATGGCTTCCGGCTCCACTGTGGTGAAGTCGCCATCGGCATGCAGCGGCATCAGGCCGAACTGGCCCTTGACCCGCAGCTTCCAGGTGTCGTCCACCGGTGCGGGCCACAGCTCGATGCACTGGCGCACCTCGTAGTGGCTGGGAATGCCCGGCCCGCGCGAGGTGTACATGACCGGGTCGATGCCGCAGTAAAGCGGACGCCAGTTGCCGTCGCCCTGCGACAGGCCGGCCCAGCTGATCATGCGCGGGTCCAGCTTCTTCACGCATGCATCGGCGTTGGCGTCCAGATCGTACATCCGCACGCCCGGCAGCAGATCCCAGGTGTAGAACCGCTCGCGGCGGAACACGTTGTAGCGCCGGAACAGCATCTCCTGCGCGTTCCGGATGAAGTCGTCCAGCAGGTCCGCCATGCCCGGAGGCGGGTTGTTGGCCTGCGCAGCGAAGCCCAGGCGACGCAGCAGGCGCTTGCGCATCTCGGACAGCGTAGTGCGCGGGTAGTCGTCGTCGCAGTCGCAGTTGAACGAAACCTGCTGGGTAGGTGGCGTGACAATCAGCTGGCCGTTGTAACGCTGATAGGCGTCGGTTCCCTGATACCAGCTCGCCAAAATGAGGCGGCCGCGTACGGCGGGGACCTCGATGTCAAATGCACCAGACGCGCCGTTCAGGTCGTAATAGGCCACGACCTGATTGTTTTCGTCCACATAGTTGAGGCAGCCCATGTCATTTGAGCTGACCTGATCATGCGAGTACTCGACGTGCGCGGCGATGGTGTCGCTGCCACCGGGAGTAACCAAGAGGTCAAGCTCAAACCAGTTGGTGACCTCGGCATCCCAGGCGTACGCGCTGCCGTTCCAATACTGCGGCGGCGTATTGCCGTTGAAGTCGCGCCAGTTGCTTGGGTTGGAGAGGAGGTTAGCCACGGACAGCTCCCATCACGTCGTCAACAGTGATCCGCGCCATTCCGTCGCGGGATACGCAGTAGTCGCGGCACCAGTAGGGCGCGAACTGCTCGAAATCCTGGCCGTAGAGGCCAACCACGCGCGGGCAGCCAAGGGCATCGGCCATGTGGGCCGTCCCGGTGTCGGGGCAAACCACGGTGTGCGCCCGGTTCAAGAGATGCATCCAGGCCGCGCGAGCAATGGACGCAGTGACCCATACGGCCGCGGGCAGGCGCCGGCCAAGCTCATCCCACCCATGCCAGCGCTTGCGAGGCAACCTCACATCCGGCGCGATGACCAACAGGTCTCGATCGACGCTCGGCAGGAGC
Organism: Pseudomonadota bacterium; assembly: GCA_023423675.1. Taxonomy (GTDB): domain Bacteria; phylum Pseudomonadota; class Gammaproteobacteria; order Xanthomonadales; family Xanthomonadaceae; genus Stenotrophomonas. Next base: position 20,781 of record JAFAFD010000168.1, read on the forward strand.
TGATGACGGACAGGTTCGCGCCCCGTAGCGTCCAGCCATGCGCTGGTGCGGTGGCCGCGCGGTGAGGGAACCATGCCTGCCCCTGCGTCTAGCCACGCGACCGGCGCGCCTGGCACTCGATGCTGCTCACCAATGGCCACGCTGTCGCCTGAGCGCATAGCCGGCATTGCCAGCAGCGCGTCGCCCAGGTGCAGCCCCTGCAGGTTGAAGATCATCGCCACTCCTCACAAAAAGACGGCCGACAGGGTTCCCCCGGCCGGCCGCCACCCACGCCGCCAGCGGGGTTACTGGTTGCTGCTGCGCTTGGCGCGCTCAGCTTCGATTGCCGCGTGCACGCCGCTGCGGTCCCTGCCGCCCGCCTCGTCGTTGGCCAGCTGGTCCAGCTCGTCGTCGGACAGGCTTTCCAGCTGCGCGGTGATCTCAGCAACGGTGCCGTCGACAAGGCTGTCGCCTTCAGGCTTGGCCGCGGCCTTCTTGCCCTTGGGCTTGGCCTCGTCCTGCGCGCCGGCTTTGATGCCCGTGCGCTTTTCCAGATCACGCAGCTTCGGGAACAGCAGCTTGCGTGCGCGATCGCCGTCCGGGGTGTGCTGGTACTTGCTGACCAGGCCGTCGAACGCCTTCTGCACGTCGAAATCTTCGACCTCGACCTCGCGCGAGCTCTGTTCGAACACCAGGTCCTCGCCGTAGATCTCCTCGAGGATCTGCTGCTCGTAGTCCGGCACTTCGACCGGGATCTTCGTGCTGGCGTCGCGATCGATCAGCAGCAGCACGTAGGTGAGAGTGGTCTTGGCCATTACTGGATGCCCTCCAGGACGATGGGCGCAGTCGCCGCGGCGCCGGTGCGGATGAAATCCGGGAGGTCGGCGATCTCGACCACCGGCGCCTGGTCGGCAGCGCCGCTCAGGACGGTGTACCAGCCGTCGCTGTCCTCTTCCGGGACGCCGCCGGTAGGCAGAACGGCGTGGCCTTCGAGCAGGACGCCGGTGGTGACGGTGGCGTTCTCGCCCAGGTTGGCCAGGCCTTCGCGGCCCTGCCCGCCCAGCAGCGGCGTCACATCCAGCGCCACGATGGTGCCCCCGGTGGGGAGCGTCTTCAGGTTCGGCATATCAGTCTCCCGCCGGCGAGGGGCTGCCCCGCCGGCATTGATGGGTCAGGCGATCGAGAAGACCGCGTTGCTGTTGCGCTTCTTCGTGGTCAAGCCGTAGTCAGCGGTCTGGCCGAAGTAGTGCGTGTAGCGGTCGTAGACGCGCGGCGGGGTGCGCTTGACCATCCAACGGCCCTGCACCGGGCGCAGGGTGATGGTCTTGCTGTTGAGGAAGTAGCCGCGCTTGGTCCACGGGTTCGCGATCGGGCCCTCGCGGGCGTCGATGACTTCGAACGACGGGTCCCAGACCACCGGAACGCCGTTGAAGGCCAGCGCCTTGGTCGACGGGTCGATGGTGATGCCGCCGGTGCTGTTGGCGCCGATGGTGATCTGGCGCTGCAGCAGCTTCAGGGAGTCGGCCTTGATGGCGTCGTACATGGCCGCGCCCACGAAGATGGCGTTCGGCGCGCCCATCTTTCCGTAGGTGACGGTCTGGCGCCACAGGGTCTCCATGTGGGCGATCAGGTTGCCGGCGGTGCCGGTGCTGATGCCCATATCGGCGAAGTTGCGCCAGTACGGCGAGGTCGCCGCATCGATGCCGCCGATCACGCCGACGTTCGGGTTGGTGCTGACCAGCGCGTCCAGGCCCGGAACGGCCTTCGGGTTGGTGGAGCCGTCGAGGTGGACCTCGATATCCCACTCTTCCTGGAAGCCGGCCTTCAGCGCCGACCAGTTCTCGTCCAGCAGGTTGACGATCTGGATCTTCTCGGCATCGCTCATGACCGCGTTCTTGTCGTCGGTCAGGATGATGCCGTTGTTGGCCAGCTCGGTTTCGTTCAGCGTGAAGCCGTCATGCGCTTCGTAGTGCTGGAACGGCGCCTTGCGCACGGTGTCGCGGCGGTTGTAGGTGACCTGGTCGTCACCGGTGTAGTTCTGGTAGTTGGAGTCGTTGCCGATCCGCACCTTCTCGTTGAAGATGCCGTTGCCGAAGGTGGAGTCCTTCTTGTTGGCGATCAGCCAGGCCGCGAACGGCTTCTCGGTGGTGAACTGATCGATCGGATCGTTCGCCGCGTACGTCTCCATCTGGCGGTTTGCACCGGCCAGCATCTGGGCAGTGGTCAAGGGCATAGGTGTAGCCTCGAAGGGAAAGAAGGAGGCCCGTTGGGCCTTTGGTCTTTCCGCGCTCGAGGAGTGCGAACCCTCTTTCAGCACTACCGGTGGCGAACCCGGCTTACGTCACACGCGGTGTCGGCTGCTGCCGATGGGGGGACTATGCGATAGGGGTGGAGACTGTCAACGGATACAAGAGACCCCGCCGGAGCGGGGTCCCATTCAAGCTATTACCACTTGACGGTGAACAATCCGTCCGACCCCTGCTCAATAGTGAAGCCGTCCTTCTCCATCTCGATGAACAGTGCCTCGTAGCTATGCGCCGGATACCTCAGCTCACGAGACATGACGGTACTGCGTGCGCCACTTGAAGCCACGCTGTCGAGGTAGTTTTCCACCGACTTCCTCAACTCGGCATGGGAGGCATTCTTCCCGGCATCTTCACTCTTCTGGCGCAATTCTTCTGCGTTCATACTGATCTCGATTCCATTCTCTGCCGGAGGATTCCGGCCCATGGATTCTACCGCTCAACCCCACATGCCATACCTCACGATCAGGATTGCGTGGATCTGGCGGGCCAGCCTGGACGGGACCGGCCACGCCATCAGAAGCCCCTCGCCTGGGCCTCAGCTACACCGAAAGAGAACGCGTCGCCCGGATCCTTTGGCGTGGCCGGCTTGGCCGGGGCGGCGCTGGCGCGGGCCGGGTTGTTCGGCTTGGCCACGGGCGCGGCCGGCGCGGCGGCAGGGATGGCCGGCAGGCGCTGGTAGGCGTTCTGGATGGCGGCGGCCCAGTGTGCCGGCGGCATGGTCGCCTGGATAATCTCGATGGTCGGACCGAGGTATGCGAACTTCTGCTGGAACTGCGGGTCGACCTGCAGGCGCTGGCCCAGCGCGGCGACCTCCTGCAGCGCATGCTGCTCGGCCTGCTGCGCCTGCATCGTCTGGTGCTGGGTCTGCTGGTGTTCGTCGTGCAGAGCGCCGCGCTTGCGGTTCTGGACCAGTTCGGCCGCCACCTCGCGGGTGATATCGCCGCTGGCCACCTTCTCGGCAAGATCCGGGTAATCGGTCAGCGGGTCGAAGCCCGGCGCCTCGCGGCCCAGCTTCTTGCCCAGCCAGGCCAGCTCCTTCTGCATCGATTCGAATGCAGCGCCCATCTGCTCCGGGTTGCCGGAGTTGATGGCGGCCAGGTACTGCAGGGCATTGCCGAACTGCTGCGGGCTGGCGCCGGTGCTGGCGACGGTCTGCTCCCACTCCTCGGCGCGGGCGGTGGCCACGCGCAGCTGCTCGGTCGCTTCCGACGTGCGCTGCGACAGCTCGCGGAATCGCTGCTGCGTGCGCTCGTTGGTGATGCCCAGCTCTTTGATTTCGTCGTCCACGCTCTTGGCGGGCTCCGGCTGCTGGCCAGGCTGTTCCTGGGCGGGCGCCGCGGCCGGTGGCTGCTGGCTCGGCTCCGGGGCAGCCGCAGCATCAGGGCTGGCCGGCTCGGCGGCGTCCGGCGTTGCCTCGGGCTGGGCCGGCGGAGCATCCTCGCTAATCTCGGCGGCGCGGGCTTCTTCGACGCCTGCACTGAACGCATCGAGCGTTTCAGCTTCCGGCGCTTCCACAGCGTCGGGAACGGTCTGATCGCCTTCGGGAACGGCGGTAGCGGCCAGCTCGGCCTCGGTCTTCTGGTTCATGGTGATCCTCGTTTAGGCGGCGGGGAGTTGGGGCGGCATCGCTTCGGGGGCCGGCAGCATGCCGGGGTCTTGCATCGGCATCGCGCCAGGGTCCATGCCCTCTGGCGGCATGAGGCCAGGGGGAACCACAGGCGGCTGCATCTGAACCTGCGGGATGATCGAGTACGGGTCGATGCCGGTGTCACCGGTGCGCTTGATGGTCTCCACCACCAGCTGCTCCAGCTTGTCGGCGATCTCGGTGGGCGGGGACTGGCGCAGCTGGCCGATCTGCACGACCGCCTGCTGCAGCTGAGGCAGGAGGACAGACCACTGCTGCTGCTTCATGGCCGTGGCCGGCTTGCCCGACGAGCCGGCGCGGATATCCACCGCCACCAGCGCACCAAGCATGCTCAGGTCCTCGATGTTCACCCAGAACGCCTCGGGGCCGGCGATGGCCACCACGTCGTCATGCGTCAGGCCGTTGGGCGACATAGCCAGCTCGGCGGTGTAGAGCGCAAAGTCGCTCAGGACCTCGTCCAGGGTGTCACGCGCGTAGCCGATGCGGCTCTCGGTACCCTGCTGCTGGATATCGGCCTCGGTCGCGGTCTTGGCCACCGTGATGGTGGACGACAGCGCCTCCTGGATGCCCCAGATCAGTTCCAGCTCGGAGCGGATCGTGGAGGTGTCGTACAGCGCTGGGTCGATCTGGTTGTACTGCAGCGGGAACAGGACCGTGTTGGGCGACTGGCCATTGAGGTTGATCGGGATCATCTCGCCGATGGCCCCGGCCTTCATCTTGTTGGCCTCTTCCGGCTCGACCGCGCCAGCGTCAAAGCCTGTCTTGGGGATCGCCCGCCGGCGATGCTCGCGGTAGTTCGTGCGGATCCGGTCGTACTCGTCCAGCAGCTCGCGCGAGCGGTCCACCAGCGACTGCGGGTGCCGGCGACCATCGACCCACAGCGGCGCCCACTGGAAGAACGGGTAGAACCGCGTCGATGCCTGATCAGGCGTCACCCAGTCGCTGAGGTAGCGCTTCAGGCCCACCGCGATGGTGGCGAACTGGCGCGTCTTCAGGTTCCAGATCTCCCACAGGCACACGCACGCCTCGTCGCCGTCGGCCGTAGCCTGGCCGGAGGTGCCGGTCGAGTAGGCGTCGGCATCGCTGGACGCCACGCTGTCGGCCTGCTTCTCGGTGTCGGTCTGGCGGACGTTGTAGAACTTGGTGGCGCTGTCCAGGCGCTCGGCATGCTCAGGATAGGCGGCCTTCGCATCGGCCAGCGGCATGAAGATGCGCTGCGCGTTCCACGGGCTGGTCACGTAATCGCGCAGGCACGGCAGCGACACGGCGCACTGCATGTCCTCGGCGCGGATGAAATCCAGCACCAGCTGGCTGGAAATGACCTGCTCCACGGTCGATTCAAGCGCGGCGAGCTGCTGACCGTACTGGGCACGCAGGTCGTCCGGGTTGGGCGCGTAGCCCTCGGTCAGCTGGCGCTCGGTCGACTGCAGGTCCGCAATCTGCTGTTGCAGGGTGCCCATCTGCTGTTCGGTCGCCGGGTCGCGCTCGGTCTCGCGGTGCCATGCGGCCTTGAACCAGCCCACGCCCACGCTCAGGCCGGAACGCACGAAGGGATCGGCCACAGCCTTCAAGCGGCCCTTCTTCCACAGGGAGTCGATGACGATTTCCAGCGTGCGGGCCAGCAGCTTGGCGTCCTCGGTGCGGCTCGCCCCGGCGCTGTCTGCCGGCTGGCAGCTCGTCTCCGGGTTCCGGGCGTACAGGAAGCCGGTCAGGATGTTCACGTAGGTGGCCGCGATCGGCACGGACACGTCGAACACCTGGGGATCGGACGAGCCGCGGCAGTAGCGACGGTCGCGCGCGTAGCCCTTGCGGGCATCCTTGTCGAAGTCGCGGGCGAAGTCGATTCGCTTCTGCCACGCCGAGACGTTGGCCTCCTCCTGCAGGATGCGCTGGGCCTCAGCAGCCTGGGCCTGCGCGGCGGCGGCATCGGCGTCCAGTGCGTCCACGAGGGCGAAGTCAGTTGTCTCGGGCGTCACAGGGCGTTTCTCCTACGGGCGGCCAGGTCGCTGGCGTCATCTGGCTGGGATTCCAGCCACTTACGGGTATAGGGCACGACCTCACCCCTGCGTTCAACGGACGGCTTGTGCGCGTCACGTATGTCATCGAGCGCCCGGCCGATCAGCCCGCATACGTCCACACCGTCGTCCTGATTGCCCGGCAGGCCGTTGAAGGCCACCAGCTGATCAACGAGCCGGTTTGCCCACGCCTTGCCGCGCGGCAGGTAGACGGTGCGGGCATGCGCGCGCGCCCGGAAGCCCGCAACCCGCGAGACCTTGTCGCTGACGCTGGGCAGCCACTCGCGCATGACGCGCACACCCAGCTCTCTGGTTAGCCGGGCGCGCAGCGGGCCGATCGCCTTCTCGATCACGCCCGACTCGCCGAAGGTCATCACCGGGCGCCAGCGCTTGGCCAGCTGCAGCTCGGCAGTGATCGTCACGTCGGACTCGTCCTGGCCGTACCACCAGTCCCGGATCCAGATGTTGCCCTTCTGATCGACACCGAAGATGCCGTGTTCGGTGTAGTCCGGGTCGTTGGTGAGGGACTTCTTCGTGACGGCGTAATCGCTGGCGCCGTAGATGCGAAGCTGGCGCGGGACCTCGTCTTCGTTGTACCACTCAAACCAGGTGGACTCGAACTGGTTGCCTTCGTCCGGGCGGGGCCGCTGCTGGTACAGGCTGGCCCAGGTGCGGGAGTTGCGCTCGTACTGCGCCCAGTGCTCGGGCGGGAACCACTCCGGCCAGAGATAGTCCCCGATCTTGCGCCCGAGCGGGTCGTCGTTTCGCTCCGCCTTGGCCGGCAGGCAAACCACGTCCCAAGCAAGTCCATCACGGCACATAATCTCGCCGCTCTCGCCGCTGTAATCCTCGGGCAGGATCGAGCCGGCAAGGTCCTGCGGGTGCCACCGAGTCAGGATCATAATCACCGAGGCATTAGGCTTCAGGCGGGTCAGCAGGTCGTCGTCGTATGCCTCGCGGGTCTTCTTCCGCACGGTCTCGCTGTTGGCTTCCTCGCGTCCCGCGACCGGGTCATCGATCACCAGTAGGTCGGCACGGGCCGACGTCACCGCCCCCAGCACGCCTACAGCCAGCAGCGCCGAGTCGTTGGTCAGCTCCCACTCGTTGACTGCACCGCTGCCCGGCTTGAGCATCACCCTGTCCGGCCAGATGGCCGCGTACTCATCGCTGTTCACGATGGCGCGGCAACGCTTCGAGGCGCGCTCAGCGGGCGTGGATGCATAGCTGGCGAGGATCACCTTGAAACCGGGCCACTTGCCCATCGCCCAAGGTGGCGTGACGACGCTGGCATACGTGGACTTCGCCGAGCCGGGCGGCAGGAAAAGCATCAGCCGACCCATTGGTTTGCGGATGCACTTCTCCACGGCGGCCATGATCAGCCGGTGATGTGAGGCGACACTCGTCTCGATTGGGCGGAAGAGCCAGCCATCGGGGTCGTCCGCCATCGGCGCGCCGGGGATGGTGATGGATTGACTGAAGGCAACGAGCGACTCGCGCGCGCGGCGCCTGCGCAGAAGCTCTGATGCCGCAGCCTCTGCTGTGATCTTCACTCCCTCAGCCACCGGCGCCTGCCCTGCTCGCGATAGCCAGCAGTTCCGCTTCAGTAAGCTCGGCAGGCTTGCGCACATCGACGCCGCCCGAATGCTCGATCTCTCGCCGGTTGGTATATGCCCCGCCCGTCTCCTTCGCGGCCTGCTCCAGCAACTGGGCGGCCAGCGCCATATTTTTCATGCCCTCGGCGCGCGCAGCCATCCGGTCCAGAGCACGCAGCCGGTACGCCCGGTTGGCGATGGGGATGTTGACCGTTTCCTCCTTGAACCTGGCGCGAGACTCATGGAAAAGCGCCACCCACTTCGAACCGAGCTCCCGGCCGGCGAACTTCGTTGGGTCGTGCGTCTCGGCCTGCTGCCGGGTGATTTCAACCCCGTACTGGGCTTTGACCGCCTCCACCACCTGCGTAGGTGTGTCGAAGCAGGCCAGCGCCTGAACGATGAAGGCTTTGATGTCGGCTTTCAGGGCTGCCATTGTGGATAACTCGTCATGGGGGGTCGCAGGTCAGAGCGTATGGAGGCAGGTGCCGCAAGCCTGAGCCACACTTGCCGCTGCTACCTCCGGTAGGCTGTTGGCCGCGCTCACCAACTGCTGCACTGGGCCACTGGCGCCGTATCGGCGGACGACACCAACGAACTCCTCCACGTCATGGCCGCGCAGCTCCAGCGCCGGCAGGCCGGTGTCCTTGCGGAACTTGGGGGCGCCGTACTGGTCCTTAGCCTGGGCGAGGTGGTAAAGCTCATGCTCGACCAGGGCGCAGAACTCAGCATCGCTGCACTGGGCGCAGTAGTCGGCTGCCAGCGTGATAACGAAGCTCGGGACTGTGCCGAACCAGTCCACCATCTGTCGCTCCATCCGCCCCTTCTGCCATCCACCGGCGCGGAACATGACCTGCTCAGCCTGGCCGATAACCACCCTTCCTTGCTTGGAGAAGCTGGAAGACGCCCACAGGATCGCCACGTCAGCCTCCTGCAGGTGAGCGTGGTCAGGGTTGAACAGCGCCCCCTCTCCGTCAATGAACTGGCCTTCAACCCACGCCCAAACCTCAGGCGCCGGAAAGAACCCGGGGTAGGCATCTTCCCAGCCCCCCGCTACAACCGGAGGCATGGGCCTCACGCTCTACTCCTGCCCACTACATCGGCAGTTCCCAGGGGGCAAAGGTCGGCGCCTCCTTCTGCGCCCGCCGCAAGGCGGCAACCCTGTGCTGCCTGCACGCTGTTGGCGACACCTGCGTGCTGGTCGGCTCGGTACTCTTCTGCGCCCCGAGCGGCGCCCTCGCGGGTATTCCAGAACGGGATCGGGTCGCGGCTGATGCCGCCGACAGTGCCATCGGGCCGCACGATCGAGGTGTGCGGGTCAGTGAGGGCATGCAATCGGGTTTCGGGCGTCTGGCGGTCGCTCATGGACCCATTACGCGCTTTCCATGCAGACGATCAACGGACGGGCGGCGGCGCGACGACCACGGCGATGCTTGGCGGCCAGATGGGACAGCGCCTCGGCGAATGCGCCTTGGAAGCCCCACAGGTCCAGCTGCTCGGGAACGTCTCGCAGCACCCGGCCCATGGCCTCGAGGTGGAACACCAGGTCCTCGGCCACATCGCCCTGGCTCGGGCAGCTGGCCATGGCCCCATTGGACAGCCTGCCGGCGTACTCACAGACGAACCACTCCGGGTGCCGCTGGGCCATCGTGTCGGCGCTGACCGACTCGCTGCGCAAGGCGAACACGGCACCCTCCGGCGAGGCGTACACCGCAGTCCCGCACCCGCGCGCCCGGCGCACCTCCCGGATCTTGGCCAGCGCCCGGTCGGCCACCCTCTGCAGGTCTGCCCTGACGGTGATGACGCCCACTGGCGCTGCCGGCCGGTTGAACTGCCGGTGAGGCGACTTGTCCAGGGTAACGACTCCTCGGGATCGATCAACGGTGTGCTGGCGGGCGTGGCGCATGGTCAAGCCTCCTTTGCAGGTTGAGCGGCGCGGCGGCGGCGGATCTCTCGGCGCATCATCTGCGCCTCGGCCTTGAAGGCGCGGGCCTCATGCAGCACCTCGCGCACGTCGTAGCCCTGCCGGTGGAGACTAAACACCTCGTCGGCCAGCGCGTGGTCTATCCGGGCGACGACTTCCAGCTCTGGGGTGGTGTACTGGCTGAAGGTTAGGCTCATGCCTCTGGCCCTCCGGTGATCCTGACCACGACCTGGCCGCCCTTGCGGACCTCGGTGCTGACCAGCGGGTGACTGATGAACCGCTTGTCGTCTATGCCCAGCGCGTCGGCGATACCATCCCGGTACGGCTTGAATCTGGCGAGCATGTTGTCGTCGTCGGGCATGAGCCGAGTCGGCGGGTGGAAGGTGATGTGCAGGTGCAGCCGGCCAGCGGGAATCTGCGCCGACTTCAGGCCCGCCTCGAGCGCGACGAGATAGGCCAGCGCCCTGCCCTTCTTAGATTCACGCTGCCGCGTGCGCCAGTGCTTGCGGGCATTCGGCGACAGGTCCTTGCTCGGCCACGGCAGGATCAGCTCGTTCATGCCGCAACCCCGATGCCCAGCCGCTGCAAGGTCACGTTGAGCGCGGCCAGCTCGTCCATCTTGTAGACCCGCCACATGACCTTCTGGCCGTGCCATCCGTTTACGCTGCCCTGGTGGCAGTCCTTGCAGAGCGCCACGGTGGTGAAGTGCTGGCCTTGGTTGATGTGGTGGGCGTCGGACGGGCCCGGCGCATCGCACACGCTGCACGGCAGACCCTTCACCGCCTGCAGGTGCGCGCGCTCGGCTGCGGTGAATGCCTTGGCGTTCTTGGAACGCATCACGGCACCTCCGGGCGAGCGGCGAGCACTTGGTTCCACAGGTCATCCATGTCGTCGTCGGACATGTCGCCTTCCGCGGTATAGAGGGCGTCAAGCATCTTCTCTGTCAACTTGACCGGCACCAGCACGTAGCCCTCGGGCGGCGTGAGGGCGGCGATGATTGCCTGCACTGCCGCGCTTTCTGGGACGAACAGGTCATCGAATGCGTTCATGACTCCGCCGACTTCCAGATCCCGTACTTGCGCAGCCAGCAGCTCTCGCGCCCGCTTCTCGATGGCGTCCATCACTTCACCTCCCCGGCGAGGTCGGCGCGGATGTACTTGACCACGTCGCCCCGACGTCCAGGCAGCAACCCAGCTGCATCGCATGCATTCCATGCAGCTCCTTCCAGAACTGGGCCCGGAGCGATGGCAACGAACACCTCATCCGGCCCAACCGGCTCGGCGATGATTGCGTAGTCGAGGAGTACCCAATCCCATGCGGGCTTCTCGACGGCCTTGAAGCTGGGCTCACCGAGAAACTGCTGAGCCACCCTCCGCCCCTCGGCCGCAAGCCGCATGACCTCGGCCTTCCCCGCCGTAGTGCTGGTGTCGATCTGTTCGAGGTTCATGCGACCTCCCAGCGACGGTTGACATAGCGAATGGCACCGGACTTCTTCAGCGCCTGCAGGCGCCCGTCGATCACGCGATCACCGTAGGACTGCCGCGATGCCATTGCCTCGGCTGTGGGCATCACTTCCGGGTGCCTGCACAGAGCCGAAAACGTGTTTGCACCTCCGCCGATTGCCATGACGATTGCGCTGTCAATAGCTGTAAACCTGTCGATCTTGCTCATGCTGCCCTCTGCTGTTTGGTGGTCGGCGCGAACTGCGCCATCTCGTCCTGTGCGCTGGCTCGCATCAGTAGCCGTCCTCGCGCATGTCGTGAACCCAAGTCATGAAGCCGACCTTGTGCGGCGGCAGGTCGGAAAGCTCGTTGATCAGGACGATGAAGGCTGAGGTAAACCACCCGCAGCCAATCGCCCGCAGGAATCGGTATCGGCGTTTCATGGTTTCCCCCACGATTCCAGGAGCTTGTGCGGCGCGTAGTTGATTTCCGGGATCGGGCCTTTTGCCGTGTACGGGCCGCTCGCCTTGTCGACACGGCGCATAGGGATGATCGGGCCGTGGTTCGCCGCCACTGCGCCACATCGATTGCACGTGGGCTGAGGCGGCAGGATGCCGCCCCACAGTTCCGGCGTGCAGACCGCGCCGCCGCAGAGAGAACAGGTGCCGATTACGTTCATGCGGTTTTCCTCTCGTATGCATCCCAGCGAACACCCTGCTCGGCGCCCCAGGCGTAGATGAATTCGATCAGGTCGGCGCAGGCGCGCTTCCCCAGCTTGCTGGTGCGCACCGGGATCAGCTCCACGCCGTTGCCGTCGAGCGCGGGCAGGATCTCCACCGGCTTGCCCTCGGCACGCATCCACGCGGCGACCAACAGACGCTTCCACGTTTCGGTGTCGCGCTTCTTGCCAGCCCATTCCAGCTTCCCGGCAAGCTCGCTGATCAGCACGTGCAGCAGCGCGTTCTCGGCGAGCGTCCGCTTCGGCTCGTCCAGCGTGATCTGCACCGGGCCGCCCTTGATCCAGTCGTTGATGCCGCTCACGACCAGCGACAGCACCTGCGGCCAGTTCCGGTTCCCCTGCGGGTCGATCAGGAAGGTGCGCTTCATCGGCCCATCTCCGAGAGATTCGCGGCCTTCAAAGCCGCTCTCCACCGGTACGCCGTGGCGCGACTCACGCCAAAGTCTCGCCGAATCCTCTCGGCGCTGGGTACATCGTCTCTGTACCTGCGCACCAACTTGATCGCGGTCGTCAGGAGCGTGCTTTGTGTGCCAGGGTCCGGCCAGCCGGGGTTAAGCATCGTGTGCTGAGTAGTTCCGATATGGCTCATCCCTCCACCTCCGGCGGAGCGGGCAGCGGCTGCCATGTGGCTCCCTTGTGCGTTCTGCGATGGCCGGTTATGCACCTACTGATTCGCGCCGAATCGAAACCGTCCATTTCTGCCAGTCGCTGGCTGGCATAGTCCTTGGTACTTCCATCCTTGAAAGTAGCCCTGACGGCCATGCTCTGTGTGTGCAAGCTTCCACTCTTCCCCCATGCAGGGTGGTCACTGCCAGACCTGGAAGAACCACCGTGTAGGCCAGTATCGTAGGCGTGCAGCATGTTCATTGACCTTGTGCACCATTCAAGGTTCTGTGCCCTGTTATCTGCCTTATCTCCGTTGATGTGGTTGACCTCAGGCCATCCATTTGGGTTCGGGATGAACGCCTCCGCCACCAGGCGATGGACAAACACATCTTTCCCGCCGACGGATACCTTCCGGTAGCCCTTGGTACTGGTCCTCTGCGGCGACAATCGGGCCACCTGGCCATCAGCAGACACCAGCCATTCGTGGCGCCCATCCTTCGGCGCCGACTCAATCGGCTGCCACTGCGGGGCGAGCGCTGCAATGATCGCCTTCATATACTGAGAGCCGTCCAAAACTCCCGATCTAATTGCGGATGCACAGCCCGGGCTTTCACTCCTTTCGTACTCCGCCGCCAGCAGCTCCCGCGCCTTCAATTTGATCTCGCTCATGCCTTCCTCCTGATCTGCTCGTCTCGTTCGTCCCAGCCGGCCAGCCAAGCCCGGCGCAGCGCCAGCCCGTCCTCGCCCATGGCGTAGAGCGGGACCGAATTCCGGTCCTTGTGTGCGTCGCGCATCCACCGGCCGGTCTGGCGGGCGCGTTCCAGTTCGTATTGCGGGATCACGCTGCCTCCCGCTCGGACAGGTGCATCGGGCCAGGGCGCCGGCCTTCCTGCGCTCGGGCATGCAGAACACGACTGCGGGCGATTACGGCTGCGGCTGCCAGTTCCGGGATCTGCATCGCCGCGGCGATCTCAGCCGCGTTGCAGCCCTCGCAGTACAGGCGGAACACGTCGGCGTCGGAGAGGTTCATGCGGCTCATGCGCGCACCACCTGGGCATCGGCCAGAGCCTTCTCTCGGCTGCATTGGTCGCAGAGACCGGGGCCACCACAACGAGCCAGCACACCATCCGCGCGCGGGTGCACATGCCCATGGCCGTTGTCCGCCTTCTTCCGGGCCGGCGCGGCGAGCATCTTGCCGATCTGCTCGAAGCGCTTCTTCATGGCCGGCGACTCCGGGTCGGCAGGAATCGGCTGCTTGGTCAGGGCCAATTGCTCGCGGGGCGGCAATGCTTCGAGGAAGTCGGCAGGCGCCGGCCACTGGCGCCGGGTCTGGCTCAGCTTGACGAAGGCGCGGCGGAAGCGCGGTGCGTCCGGCTCCTGCTCCCAGACACGGTCGTTGGTCAGCGCCTCAGCCCACATAGCGGCCGTCCCTGCGATCAGGTCCGAAGCCGGCGTCCTGTCCAGGCCCAGACAGAGCAGCCTGCTGAGGCCGTCCAGAATCTCGTCGTGGATCCACGTTTGCATGTGATTTCATCCCTTGCAGGGTTTGAATTGCGGAGAGGGTCTTGCTCGGCTGCGACGACTGGCCGGGCGCCGGCCCTGCCCTCGCCGCTTCGCGCGGCACGTCCTCCCAGCGGGCTTGGTTGAGGTAGGTCGACCCCATCGGCACGTAGCCGCGCAGCCAGCCATCGTCGTGGGCGTTCATCATCCCGACGTGGGCGATCAGCTCGTCGCAGCGGTCGTCCAGCTTCCTGCGGCGCCAGGTCTTCTCGGCTTCCTGCTTGCCCTTCTTGTTCGGGTAGGCAGCCCAGAACTCCTCGAATCGGCACGGTGCGGCCGGAGGCTGCACACGCTTTTGCTTCTGCTTCTCTGTTTGGTTATTGGTGTCTGGTGTCTGGAGAGCATTGCCTTCGGAGTGCGGCCGCATTGCGCTCGCATTCCGTTCGCTATCCGATTGCGGTGCAGCCTTGTTCCAGCGGGCATTTGCGCTGGCCCGTGCCTTGTCCTGCTTGCCCTGGTAACGCTCGATCTCCTCGTCAGCACGCTTGTTGTGCCAGCCATCGTCGGTAAGGGTGAAGAACTCACCGAGGATCGCCTGGACGGCTTCGACCTCTTCCGGAGAGCGCGCGCCGGCCAGCCGCGCAACCTGCTTCACGTCCGCCGGCAGAGCTTCCTCCTGCAGGTAGTAGCGGCGCAGCAGTCGGCTGTAGATGGCGTCCTCCACCAGCGTCAGGTGGGCGGTCGCCGCCGCGTAGTCCCCGATGTGGTGTTCGAAGTAGTTCACGGTCAGTCCTCGCGCTCGAACAGAGCGCCGATTGCCGCCAGGCCGGCAGCGGCCACGGATTGGGCTCGGCTCATCCCGTGGATCAGGGTGAAGATGTGATCCGCCGTTTGGTGGCAGCAAGTGAACGGGTCATTCCAGACTTCGCTGCCGGTGAAGCGGATGACGGTCAAGCCCTGCTCCAGCATCCAGCGATCGCGAGCTCGATCCTTCGCGGCCTGTTCCTTTGTGCGCTCGTGAAATTCGTGGCCGTCCAGTTCGACCACCAGCCGCTTCTCCTGACCGTCCTCGGCCTTGCAGACGAACACCACGTCTGCCCGGTACGGCCCAAACTCGACCTGCTGCTGCATCAGCACTGCGGGGCCATCCGGCACCATGAAATGCCGACGCATGACGTGGAAAGCGGCCGTGTACAGCGACTCAATCGGGCTGTCCGACTTTGCGCCAGCGAACCTGCGGCTCAGGAAATCGCGCCATCCGTCCTTCTTCATGGCCACTTGACCCCGAGCTTGGCGGCCAGCGGGCCCATGATCGCGGCCAGCTTGGCGAATTCGGCTACGGCCTCGGCATGCTGGGCATCCGGGCAGGTCAGGAACTTCTCGACCAGGTAGTGCACCGGGGCCACGTCGCCGGTCTCGGTGATGTAGCGCTCCAGTTCATCGATAGTCATGCCGCGCGGCTTGCCGCCGCTGTCGCCGCCGGCCAGCTTCTCCGACAGCTTGGACGGGGCCAGATCCATCCGGCCGGCCACGGCCACCACGCCGCCGTTGTTGTGGACCTGGACCTGCAGCAGCTCCCGCAGGCTGCGAGAGCGCTGGGTGAGTCCGCCTTGGTAGGTGATGCTCAGGTGTCGCATGGATGCCTCTTTGCGTGTGCTGGGGAAGCTGGGGGAAGGTGTGTTCCCCTGGATTCCCCTGGTGGGTCCTGAAAATGGCCGCTCCCCTATCAGGAGCAGCCATTCGTGAATTCAGAGGTGAAGCGGTCGAGCGGTGTAGTCGAGTTGGTGCCGGTTGCCGGTCGGCTGTTCGTGCTGAGGCGTTACGCGGATCGGATGCAGATCACCCAGGTGGAGCGGAAGAACCCGCCCGCCCCCGGCAGCGGCACGGTGGTGCCCTTCCCTGCGCGGGGTCGGTGAGGTGGTCATGTCAGGCGGCGGTGCGCCGACGACGTGGGGCGAACAGGTCAGGACGCAGATCGCTGCGGCTGACCGCCTTGCGGGTCGCCTTCTCGATCTGGACGGCCCGGTCTGCGGTGATCGACGTGTCGCCGCTCTCCCACTGGGAAACGAGGCTCTGGGTGGCAGGGGCGCCCGTCTTGGTCAGCAGCGCGGCGAATGCCGCCTGAGACAGGCCCTTCTCTTTTCGGTAAGTGGGGATGTCCATGCCGCAAAGATAAGTGCCACTGATATTCACGTCAATAGTGGCACTGCTGGCAAAGTATGAACGCATTAATTAGCGTCCCTCATATGGAGACGACCCGGAAAGCCAAGCCCACTAAGCGAGACGAAGCTGCAGCCGTTCGGCTGAAGGCCGAGTGGTCAGCGCGCGCACGTGGCCTGGGTCTGACCCAAGAGAAGATGGCCGACGAGCTGGGGATTACCCAGGGTGCCGTCAGCCAGTACCTCAATGGGCGGATCCCCATGAACTACCGGACGCTGAAGGCATTCAGCGCGGCGCTTGGCATCGAGGACACGGATATCCGCGACGACCTCCCGGAGCAGCAGTACAACACCCCTGCCCCGTCTGAGGACGACTACACGGACGTGACCGGCTACTCCCAAGCGGCCGGCCTCGGGGCTGGCGCGGAGGCCGAGGAGTATGCCGAGACGCACAGCCTGAAGTTCAAGAAGACCAGCCTTCGCCGCCGCGGCATCTACAACCGTCCCTTGGCGATCTACTACGGCAAGGGCGATTCGATGGAGCCGACCATCGAGGACGGCGACGCAATCATGTTCGACACCTCCGACACACGGGTGGTCGACGGTGCGCTCTATGTGATCCAGGTCGACGGCATGGCGAGACCGGAGTATTTCGTGAAGCGCGCAATGCTGCTGGACGGCGCTGTGTTCTTCACGAGCGACAACCCGCGCGGCGATCATCAGTGGCAAAAGCCAAAACGGATGGATTCCAAGCGGGAACCGATCACGGTCATTGGCCGTGTCCATTGGATTGGCGGCTGGGCAGACTGATGGATTCCAAGACCAGGCGACAGCATCTCCATGCGTCGGTGACCGCCGCTACGGCCTATGGCATGGCGGTCGGCATGTGGGTCGGCTTCCGCGCTGGGCAAGCCGGGTGGGTAGAGGCCGCAGCCTTCACTATTGCGTCGATCGTCGTCCCCGGCATCGTCATGTCCCGCATCGACGCCAAGTACAAGTACGAAGACTGATCCCACTGGCTTAACGCCTTCATGTTTCTGCTTGCGGAAATATTAGCGCCCCTATTGACACGCAGTATTAGCGCCCCTAATCTTCTCCCAACGCCGCAGCACACCCACTTCCGGGGAGCGGCTTGGAGACACGGCAATGTTCGCCATCGAAGGTTTGCCCCGCTCGACCACGCGAATCGGCTATGCGTCGATCCGCGACCACAAACGGAATTGCGAGCTGTCCCGCGAGGAGCGCGGCCTGCCGCTGCACCCGGCCAATGGGTTCATCGACTGCCCGTGGTGCCAGGGAACTGGCGAGGTCTACCGCAACGACAGTGGGTGCGGCGACCCGCAGTCTGACTACGGCTTGGCCTGCGGCAACTGCTACTCGACTGGCGAAGTGCAGGACGGCCAGATCGACCCGCTGGTGCTGATGGCCAAGTTCCGCGCCGGTCGCTTCACCTGGGCCATGAGCGAGCGCCAGAAGGCTGACCGCCGACACGAGTACCGCCTGCACCGCCTGCGCGCCATGCGGCCCTGCAGCGGTCTGCTGGCGGCCGAGATGCTGGCCCGTGCGCAGGTTTGCGCTGATCTGGCCTCCAACCTGCAGCGGGTGGCCGCATGAGCGCCGTAATCCTCCCCTTCCCGCGCCGCATGCTCCGCGCGGTGGCAGTGGCCGAACTGGTGCGCCTGGCTGCACTGCGCTATGGCTACAAGCCGCACCACGCCGACCGTGCTGCCTCTCTGGCGCGGGCTGACTACCTGACCGGCCGCTACAGCGCTGCGATGGCCATTGGCCGGATGGTGCGCGATCTGCGGGCTGGGATGGCTGGGGGTGCGAAGTGAGCGCCGATGGATCGCGCGAGATCCGGCTGTGGGACACGCAGTGGGTGAACGTGGTCAACGCGGACTACAGCGGCATGACTAAAGACGACGCAATCGCTGCAGCAGTGAAGGCGACGGAAGAAAAGATGGCCCGCAACTACGCCGACAACCACTGGCCGCCTGCCCGTAAGTGGAGCCTGAAATGACCGCCGCAGACCGCGCCATGCACCTCGCCGTGATCGGCAAGCTCGCCGCCTACTTCCTCGCGTTCTGCTGCGGGGCTGCTTTCACCTTGATTCTTGGAGCGCTGTGATGACTTCGTGCTGCAAAGCTGGGACCTACTACTGGGAGCAGATCGGCGGGATGCTCGTTTTCCGCCAGCGGGGGCGCTCCAAGATTTACAGCGCTCAGTGTTCAGAATGCAGGCGGACGTACGAGTTCACTGCGCCGCAGATGCGCAAGGCAATCAAGGCGGATCGGAAGTGACCATCCGCGCCCACCTGGACTCTGCCTTCGCCGATCAGTTCGGCTTGCCGCAGATCGATCCGCCAGTCGCGCCGGGGCTGGCCGTGACCGAGTACCGCATGGACGGTCTGCTGCTTGGCAACGCCGAT
>JAFAFD010000203.1 GCA_023423675.1 Pseudomonadota bacterium
TTCCTGGATCGCATCGCGACCCACATCCTGGCGTTCGAAGGCGATTCGCACGTGGAGTTCTTCCAGGGAAACTACCGCGAGTACGAAGAAGACAAGCGCCGCCGCATGGGCGACGACGCCGCGCCGAAGCGCCTGCGCTTCAAGGCGCTGAAATAAGAAAGAAAGAACGGCCGCGCTCTGCGCGGCCGTTCTGCATTCTGGTAGGTCACCACCGTTGGTGGTGACGGAAGGCGTACCGACCAACGGTCGGTACCCACGTTCTGCTTTCGGTAGGTCACCACCGTTGGTGGTGACGCCCACTGTTGTGAGTACCCCCATGTCCCTGTTCGAACGCCTGTTCCAGCTGCAGCAGCACGGCACCACCGTGCGCACCGAGCTGCTGGCCGGTGTCACCACCTTCCTGACGATGTCCTACATCGTCTTCGTCAACCCGGAAATCCTGGGCACCACGGGCATGGATGCCGGCGCGGTATTCGTCGCCACCTGCCTGGCCGCCGCGCTGGGTTCGGCGGTGATGGCCCTGGCGGCCAATTTCCCGGTGGGCATGGCGCCGGGCATGGGCTTGAATGCGTTCTTCGCCTTTACGGTGGTCGGCGCGGCCGGCCTGCCGTGGCAGCAGGCGCTGGGCGCGGTGTTCATTTCCGGCCTGGTGTTCCTGGTGCTGTCGCTGACCGGCGTGCGCGCGTGGCTGGTGGCCGGCATTCCATCGTCGCTGCGCTCAGCCATCGTGGCCGGCATCGGCCTGTTCCTGGCGATCATCGCGCTGCAGAAATCCGGGGTGATCGTCGGCAACGAAGACACCCTGGTGGCGCTGGGCCCGCTGAACACCGCGCCGCCGCTGCTGGCGCTCGGTGGCTTCCTGCTGATCGCCGTGCTGGAAGCCCGTCGCGTGCGCGGTGCGATCCTGATCGGCATCCTCGCCGTCACCGGCGCCGGCTGGGCGCTGGGTGACGTGCAGTACCACGGCCTGGTCTCGCTGCCGCCGAGCCTGTCGCCGACCTTCCTGCAGCTGGACCTGCCCGGCCTGCTGCACCACGACGGCGGTGCGCCGCTGGCGGTGCTGCTGCAGGTGGTGCTGGTATTCGTGCTGGTGGAAGTGTTCGATGCCACCGGCACGCTGTACGGCGTGGTCGGTCGTGCCGGCCTGCTGAAGCTGCCGGGCGCGCAGAAGCGCTTCGGCCGTGCGCTGCTGGCCGACAGCACCGCCATCGTGGCCGGTTCGCTGCTGGGCACCAGCAGCACCACCGCCTTCGCCGAAAGCGCCTCGGGCGTGCAGGTCGGCGGCCGTACCGGGCTGACCGCACTGGTGGTGTCGGCACTGTTCCTGGCCGCGCTGCTGTTCTCGCCGCTGGCAGCGATGGTGCCCGCCTATGCCACCTCCCCCGCCCTGCTGTTCGTGGCCGGCCTGATGCTGCGCGAGCTGGTGGAAGTGGACTGGAGCGACCTGACCGAATCGGTGCCGGCGGCGCTGTGTGCGCTGGCGATGCCGTTCACCTATTCCATCGCCAATGGCCTGGCATTCGGCTTCATCGCCTACGCCGCGCTGAAGGCCGGCACCGGCCGTTGGCGCGAGGTGCACCCGGCGGTGTGGCTGGTGGCGACGCTGTTCGTGCTGCGTTACGCGTTGGAATAAGAGATCGAGATTGCCGGCCAGCGGCCGGCACTACTCGCGGTGATCAATGCCGCGGCTGCAGCTGGCCGTCGGCAGCGAAACGCCAGCGGCCTTCGGCCCAGCCCAGGCCGAACAGGCTGAGCATCTGCGTGTAGTAGACCGGCGTGGCGGCGCGCTGCTGTGCGGCGCTGGGCAGGCTGTCCTGCAGTTGCCGGGCCAGCGCGGTTTCGCCCTGCGCCAGCAGGTAGGGCAGCAATGCCGCACGGAAGCCGTCATTGCCCTCGCCCTGCCCTGCGCCGCTGCGGGTATCGATCTTCTTCCACATCGCCGCACCGCTGCGGAGGCGCTGCAGCGGGCCGGACAATGCCTGCAACTGGCGCTTGAACAACGGGTCGCGCGGTGCGGTCATGCCCGCCCAGGTGTAGCAGCGGATGGCGTCGTAGCTGCCGACCGCACCGTTGACCGGATCGGCCACGAATGCCCCGTTTTTCCATGCAGCCCAGTCGGGCGCGAAGCCGTGCGGGCTGCTCTGCTGCAGCAGCGCCACGGTGTTGCCGGCCAAGGCTTTCCACGGGCCGTCGCGATCTACAGCGGCAAAGCGGCGCAGCAGTGGCAGCGGCAGGTAGCTGGGATTGACCCGGGTGACCCCGCCGGCCACGAACCCGTGCGGGCCGGGCAGCAGCATCGGGCCCAGCCCATCAAGGTCGGCGATCTCGCGCTCGCGGACCTGCGCCAGCATGGCCATGGCGATGCGCTGATAATCCGGCATGCGCCACAGGCGCGCCGCTTCCAGCAGGGCATAGGTCAGCCACAGGTCCGAGTCGGATGCGGGATTGGGATCCAGCACCGACCAGCCTCCCTTGCCATCGCGGCCCCACAGCCAGGCTGGCAACCGCGCGGCCATGTCGCCACCGGCGAGGTTGTCCTGGGTCCAGCGCAGCACGCGCGCGAAGCGCTCGGCGTCGTTGGCCACCAGCGCGAAGAACAGCGCGTAGGACTGGCCTTCGGAGGTGCTGCGCTGGTCGGCCTGGGTGCGATCGATCATGCGGCCGTCCTCACTCAGGCTGCTGTCGCACAGCAGCTGCCAGGCCGGCCAGCCACGGCGGCCACCGTTGGCGGCGCAACCGGGTACGGCGATGGACAGCAGCGGCAGTGCGGCCAGTGCCGCCAGCAGGCGGCGGCGGGAGACCGTGGCGACGAGCGGGGTGACAACAGGCGGCATCAGCATCTCCAGGTGCAGCAGCCGGGGCAGGAACCGGCCGGGCTGCAGGTATAGCGCAGGCAGCGGGCACGCGGCGTGCAGGCCTGCGTGCCCGACCCGCCGACGCTCAAGGCCCGCCGCTGTACGGCGAGCGCAGCACCTGCGGGCGCATGCCCAGGCCCGAACCCAGGCGGTCGAGCAGGAAGCGCAGGTACAGGCTGGTGCCGAACTGGCGGTAGTCACGCGCGTTGTTCAGCTCCATCCGGCCGCCCAGGAACAACTGGCTGGACAGCTGCCACTCGGCGGCGGCGCTGAGGTTGTAGGACACGCCGGTCTTGGTCTGGCCACTGTAGACCGGCGCCACGTACTCACTGGTCAGCCCGAGCAGCGCAGCCATCGACGCGGCGTCATAGGCCGCCTGCTGCAGGGCAGCGTCGGTGGGGAAGTAGTCAGAGGCCTTTTCCTCGAAGTGCTGCACGCCGACGCTGCCATCGACCTGCCAGGCCAGCCGCGCGCGTTCATTGCGGCCGTTCCAGTGCACGGGGAAGCCGACATCGAGATAGCGCTGCGGGCTGAAGTAGCCACCCTGCCCGTAGGTGAAGCCACTCAGGTTGCGCTGGTACTGCAACGCGGTGACGTTCAGTCCAGCGGTGAGCGACTGGTTGCTGGTTTCCACAGCGTGCACGTACACGCCCAGGCCAACTTCGCTGCGTTCGTTGTTGGCCACGTTTTCGCCCTGCAGGCGATGCCAGGACAGGTTGGCGTAGCCACCGATGAGCCCGTTGTCGAGCGTGCCGCCGATCTTGGCACCGGTGGCGGTGACGCCACCCCAGCGCTGGCCGGTGCGGTCGTCCTGTACGCCGGAAAAAGCGAGGACGCTGTCGGTGACGGCGCGGCGCGAGGCTTCACCGGTCCAGGTGAAACCCTCGCCGATGCGGCCTTCGTAGGCGACGCCGCCGACCACCTGGTTTTCCGAGAAGCCCAGCGGCGAGGTGCCGACATCCGCGCGCAGGCCGCCGCGCTGATAGCCCACCGAAACACCGGCGCCCGTCGCGTCCTGCGCGGACAGGCGACGCGCGCCGGCGGCGTTGGCCACCATCGCATACAGCGTGTCCTGGAAGGTGATCGGGCTCTGGCCGCTGTTGGCACCGCTGGCCAGTGCCTTCAGCTGTGCCTGTTCGGCGCTGGTCAGTCCGCGCGACAGGCCGCCGTTGTTCAACAGCTGGGTCGCGATCTGGCTGATCGGCGTATTGCCGACATCGCGCGACAGCAGGTACGCCGGCAGTGGATCGGCAAACAGCAGTGCCAGTGCCGTCGTGCGTCGTTCGGCGGCGGTCAGCGCACCATCGGTCTGGTTGTACAGCTCCTGGTAGCGACCGGTGTCCAGTGCACGCTGTTCGATCAGGTTGCGCGTGGCGTTGCTTTCACCACGGGTCAGCAGGGTCTGGTAGAGCGAAGAGCCCACCAGGTCGTCCACCGGAGTACGGTCAGCGGCCAGTGCGCCGGCCAGCGCCGCCTGCGGGCCACCGCCAAAGCGGCTGGCGTCGACATACGCGGCATCCGGTTGCCCGGCATCGAGCACGACCGGGGTCACGGCCACGATCAGCTTGCCATCGCCCACCGCGAAGCGGGCCTCCATCGGCACCTGCAGATCATCCAGCTTGCCTTGCCCGGGTTCACCATCGCGGCTGCGGTAACTGGCACCGACGGCCAGGCTGCTGCTGTTCTCTGCCGTGAGGTCACGCAGTTCGGCCAGCACGCCCTGGTTGCCGGTGCTGCCGGTGGCGGCCTCGGTACGGCGGCTGCGGCTGGACTGGCCAGGTACCGGCAGCGCATCGAGCTGCGCCGTCGCCGTGCGCGCGGTGACCGGCTCGGGCAGCCCGGACGCATCGAACAACGGCCCCTGCACGCTGCTGCGCGGCAGGCCGCTGCTGGCAACGGGCGCGGCAGCGGCCAGCGCATCGACCGCCGCTGGCAGTGGCAGGTCGTCACTGCGCAGGGCACGGCTGGCAACCCCGCGGTTCATGCCTGCGAACGGGTTGAACGCACCGGCACCGCCGGCCAGCGCTGCGTTGCGCGAACGCGGCATGCCGGCGTCGGCGTAACCGGACTGGCGCGCGGCAGCCGCCAGCGAGGCCTTGAAGTAACTTTCGGCGCGACGGTTCTTGCCGGCGGCGCGGTAGACGCGGCCGGCGCCGGCCAGCACGTCGGGTGAATCGGGCGCCTTGGCCAGCGCCTGCTGCAGATAGGCCTCGGCGGTGTCCATGTCACGCAGCGAGGCGGCACTGCCGGCGGCGGCGACCAGCGCATCGATATCGCCGGGACTGCGCTGCAGCTGCTGCTGGTACAGCGCCAGCGCTTGGCCATGATCGCCGGCGGCACTGTACAGCCGCGCAAGTGCGGCAATGTTGCGTGGGTCGTCGGGGTGCTCCGCCAGCGCCGGGGCCAGCACGCTATAGGCCGCTTCCAGGTTGCCCTGCTCGCGCAGCGCATCGACCTGGCGCAGCACGTAACCGGAACGCAGATCCTGCAGGCGCGCCTGCTGGGCGGCATCCAGCTGGACCTGTCCCAGCTGGCGCAGCACGGCGGCGACTTCGCCATCACGACCCGCGCGCAGCAGCACCGAGGCGTACTGCAGGCGGGCCTCGGTACTGGGTTCGTCCCCCCGCAGCAGGCCGCGGGCGAGCGTCATTGCGCGTTCGCTGCTGCCGATGTCTGCATAGGCACCGGCCAGGGCCGCCACCAGTTCCGGGTTCTGTGCCTGGTTGCCGAGCGCAGCTTCGGTGCGCGCCAGCAGCAGCTGCGCTTCACCGGTGCGCTGGCGCTGGGCCAGGCTGCGCGCCTGCGCACCCTGCGCCTGCACCAGGGCCACGGTGCGCAGCGCCTCGATCTCGGCCGTGCGCGCGTTGGCCGGAATCTGCTCGAGCAGCGTGAGCATGCGCGGCCACTGCTGGCGTTCCTGCGCGAACAGCGCCTGCGCCTGCAGCGCCTCCACCGACCCGTCAGTGCCCGCCGCAGCCAGCTCGGCCATGACCCGGTCGGCTTCGCCGGCCTGCCCCATGCGCTGGTACAGGCGCGCCAGTTCCAGACGCAGCCAGGGATCGTCAGGCTGGGCCAGCAGCGCGTCCTCCAGTTCCACCTGCGCCATCTGCAGGCTGCCAGCGGCGATGGCTTCCTGCGCGCGGGCGCGGGCCAGGTTGGCGCGCAGCACGGCACGGCCGCCGGCCTTTTCCTGCTGCGCGGGGGTCATGCGCTCCATCATCACGGCCGCTTCTTCGGCCCGGCCCTGACGGCCAAGCAGGCCCACCAGGCCCTGCAGCGCACCTGCGTTGCCGGCCTCCAGTTCCAGGGCCTTGCGGTAACTGCGTTCGGCTGCAGCGGGCTCGGTCCCCTCCTGCAGCTGCGCCAACGCCACATGACCGGCCGGCTGCTTCGGCTGCAGGCTGATGGCCTGCTGCACACGCGCCAGCGCATCGGCACCGCGCTGCCCGCGCACCTGCTGCAGGGTCAGCCAGTAACGCGCACTGTCGGCGGCACTGCGCCACTTTCCATCGCGGGCCACGGCCTGCTTGAGCAGTTCGTTGGCCTCTTCAAAACGTTCCTGGCGCAGGCGAACCGAGCCCAGGCCGCCGAGTGCACCGGCATCGCGCGGACGCGCGCGCAGCACCTGGGCGAAGCGGCTTTCCGCCTGCGCAAGCTGGTTGTTGTCCAGCGCGCGGAAAGCTTCACCGAGCAGGCGCTGGTTGGGGTCGACCGCCGCAGCGGCAGTGCTGGCCTGCTCGCGCAGCTGGCCCGCCTTGGCGGCCACTTCGCGATCGTTCGGCTGTGCGGCCAGGAAGGTCTGGTACAGCGGCGCGTCGGCAGGCCCTGCATTGAGCCACAGCAGCGCCTGGCGCCACGCCGCCCGGGCGGGGCCACCGGTGTCCTGGCGCTGGCTGAGCGCGCTGAGCTGGCTGATGCCATCGCGGCGGCTGGGCTCGCGGTAGGTCAGTACCTGCGCCAGCGCCAGCCGTGCCGACGGCGTGTCGTTGCGACCAACCAGTTTCTGCAGGCCATCGCGCGCGCGCGCCCAGCCTTCCGGGGTGCCGGCCAGCACCTGGTAGTACTCCAGCGCGAGGTCGTCCGGCGGCGCGCTGCCGGCGAACGCCTTGTCGTAGCTGCGCACCGCATCCACATAGCGGCCGGCCGCCGCTGAACGGCGCGCGGCCTGCAGCGGGTTGTCACCGCCGCCGGAACCTCCGCCCAAAGCCAGCCGCAGACGCGCGGTCTGCGGCGCCTGAGGGTGGCGTGTCTGCAGCTGCTGCAGGCGCTTCTGTGCCTCGGCACGACGCCCCTGGTTGAGGTCGATCAGACCCAGGCCGAGCAGCGCATCGGGCTGGTTGACGTCGGTAGCCAGCAGCTTCCGCCAGGTATCGGCTGCCAGGTCTTCACGGCCTTGGTCGTGCCAGTAGTTGCCCTGGTTGACCAGCTGCTGCACCGAGGCGCTCTGTGCCCAGGCTGGCGTTGTCAACACGCACAGGTCGAGCAGGCCGACCAGGCACAGCGGCTTCAGATGTTTGCGGAACATGGGTTACTCCAGGCAGGCAGCAAGCGCCCGTCGGCGGAAAATCGGAAGCGTCGGTCCAGCCAGCCTTTGCCGAACAGGACCAGTGAACGCTCGTAATAATTCAGATCGGTGGCCGCGTGTACGCGGGCCTGCTGCGCTTTCAGCAGCGCAGGCTGCGCGGATGCCGCCAGGTAAGGCAGCAGAGCGGCGGAAAAGCCGACCGGTGCGGTGCCGGTGCCGACGCCGGTCCGGACCTGGATCTTCTCGGCCAGGCGCCCCTGCGCACGCAGCATGCCCACCGGGCCGGACAGGGCCTGCAGCAGGCGGTTGCGCAGCGGGTCGGCGCCGTCGACCATGCCCGCCCACAGGTAACAGCGGATGGCGTCGTAACTGCCAAGATCGCCCTTGTCTGCGTCGGTGACGAACGCACGTCCGTTCCATGCGACCCAGTCGGGCGCAAACCCGACGGGAGCGCTGGCTTCCAACAGCGCGACGCTGCGTTCGGCCATGCGTGCCCAAGGACCCTTCACATCGACTGCCGCGAAACGGCGCAGCACGAACAGAGGGAGGTAGCAAGGGTTGAGTGTCCAGCGATCGGCATGGATGAAGCCGGCATTGCCAGGCAGCAGCATCGGGCCGAAGCCAGGCAGCTCGGCCACTTCGGCCTTCCGCATCAGCGCCAGCATCTGCCGCCCGGCATCGTGCAGGCCGGGGCGCTTCCACAGCCGGCCCGCTTCCAGCAGGGCGTAGGCGATCCACAATTCGCCATCGGACGCGGTATTGGGATCCAGCACGCGGAACTGGCCGGCCGCATCACGGCCCCACAACCACGCGGGGAGGTTCAGGTCGGGGCGGCCGCCGCAGAGCTGGCGACGGGTCCAGCCGAGCACCCGGTCAAACAGCACCGGATCGTTGTCAACCAGCGCGAAGAACAGCGCATACGACTGAGACTCGGAAGTGCTGCGCAGATCTTTGTTGAGGAAATCCACAACCCGGCCATCGTCCTGCACATGCTTCTGCACGAAGCTGCGCCATTCCCGCCATGGGCCAGCGCAGCGCGGCAGGCTGACCGCCTGCACGGCCGCCGGCAGCAGTGCCATGCCCGCCGTCCCGGCCAACAGCTGCAGGAAACGGCGACGGGCTGCACCGTGAACAACAATGGCCATGCTCAGCCGCCTCCCTGCGCCAGGCGGCGCCGTGCCTGCCACTTCAGCAGCACGCGGGCCAGCAGCGCCAGCAGCAGGCAGCACAGACCCACCAGCAGGCCCAGCCACAGCGGATTCTGCGCAAAATACCAGCGCGCCCAGGTCAGCGGCGGCAGGTGGCCTACGTAATAGGTCTGGTTACCGGACATGCTGCGCACGGTGTTCTTGTGCAGCAGCACGGCGCTGCCCTGGAAATCGCGCAGCAGAGCCGGTTCGAACCACGCATCGAACAGACGTCCAAGCTGGCCGGGATCGTCGGCGATGATGGCCACCACGCTTCGCCCCTTCCGCAGCGGCGATTCAAAGCCGAGCATCACCACATCATCAGGATCCGGGCGCAGCCCCACCTCAGCCACCGAAGGCAGATCGGTGCGCTGCGCGTCGGGCGACAGGAAGCTGGGCAGGTGGGAGGTCAGCCAATCGGACAACGCGAAGCTTCGTTGCTGCGTGCCCTCGCCAATGGGCATGTCCGCAGCCCATTCCGTGAACAGCGGCTGGGTGCGGCGCGAGCCAAGCACCAGCAGGTCCAGATCCGGGTTGGCGGCCACGTCGGCGGCGCGCAGGAAGCGGTTGCCCAGTGCCGGGTAGCCGGTGGACGCACCCATCCGGCCCAGCACGGTAAGCGCGTTGCCAACGTCCTCGGCAGTGAATGCATCAGGCAGCACCACGGCCGATTCGGACAGGTCGGCCATGCGCGTAAACGGGAAGCCGGCATTGCCGAACGCCGCCAGGTTGGGCATGGCCATGAAGTGGTGGAATCCGCGCAGGTCGATGCTCGAATCGCCATCGATGGCCGCAGACACATCCGGGAAGGTGTTCTTGCATTCGCCGGCCTGGGGGCGGTCGAAGAAGAAATGGAAGCGCAGCTGGCTGCTGGACGAGAACGGGCCGGTGGGCAGCATCACCTTCTGTGCGATCGGCATCTGCCCGCGCACCTTCAGCTTGTTCCACAGTTTTTCCGGCATGGTCTGCGCGCGCGGCAGGCCATCCAGCGGCAGCGTGGTGACGAAGGCATCGTTGATGTTGATGTTCAACGCGGACTTGTCAGCGCCTTCGGGCAGCGTGTAGCGGTAGCGCAGGTCCAGCGGAATGCCCTGCTTGCCCCATACGAACAGATCCGGCGGCAGCTGCAGGCCGATGCGGATGAGGTCCGGGTGGTAGCCAACCACGTTCAGTTCACTGGTGCGTGCCACCAGCTCGTCGAAACGCACGGGACGATCACTGCGGATCCAGTTGGGCGCGTCGTAGGGCTTGCGCGCGGCGGCAGGCTTGAAGCTGTCGATGCTGGCACTCGGGCCGGACAGCGGTGCGCCCAGCGCCAACGCCGAGGCGGCCGTACGCAGTTCGGCCTCATCCCGGCCCAGCACCAGCAGCAGCTTGCCGTTGGGATCGTTGGGGTGGGTGACCACGGCCACGGTGGGACCCGCCACCTGCGGCATTTCCAGGCCCGGGATGCTCTTGCCGGCCGTCGCCAGCACAACGGCATTGCCCTGCGACGGCAGCGCATCGGGGCTGGCGGTGAAGCGCGCGCCGCGATAGCCGGCCAGTGCGCCAAACCACGAGGAGACGATGCCGGCGGCCTGCAGCGTGCCGGCGCTGGGCTGGCCCGCGTACACGAATGGCAGATCAAGGCGGCGGGTGTCGCGGGCATCAAAGAACGGCACGGGCAGCAGCGACAGATCATTGTTCAGCTGCAGCGGCAACCACCCCAGCTGCAGGTAGCTGCTGCTGTCGATGTTGGCCCACAGGCTGGAATGGTCCGGATCCTCGCACTCGCGGGTGTAGTGGCCGATCAGCTGCAGGTTGATGCGGTTGTAATCGATGATCAGCCGCGGATCGACGTCGATGTCACGTTCGATCACCTTGCCCGCCTCTTCGGTAGCGACCGGGAGCGTCGCCACGGTGACGTCGTTGACCGTGACCTTCAGGTGCGACAGATCGGGGAGCAGCGAGGGCGAATAGCTGTACTTCAGGTGCAGTGATGCACGGTCCACGACCTGGTCGCTGCGCACCGAGAACGGCACGCCGGCCGTACCCTGCACGCCACGCAGGGTGATCTCGTAGTCGATGCCGAGCTGCTTGAGTGTTGCCCGGCTCTGCTGCATGGAAGCAGGCACCGGTGCGTTGGCGGGCACCGCGGCCACACCCACGCCGGCGGCAGGCGCGTTCGCGTCCTGTGCCTGCACCGCAGCCCACGGCAGGGCCAGCGCGAAGGCCACCACGGTGGCACGCGGGCGCAGCTGCAGGCGGCCAATGCGGAAAACACGACGGATCATGCGGAATCTCCGGTACGCGGTGGGGCGGCATCGCTGCGACGTCCGCCGGTAGTGATGAACCGCCCCAGGCGGTGGAAGCCACGCAGGCTGGCCTTGAACACATCGCCGAACGAGCGCAGCAGCGTGTCACGGTCGTGCCGACCCCACAGCTGCACCCAGATATCGGCACGGGCAAAGGTGCAGGTCACCAGCCAGCGCTCCTGCTCCAGGTCCAGCTCGCCGAACTGCAGGCTGATGCCGGATGCATCGCGGTCGTGGCGGATGATCACCGGCAGCTGCTTGCTGCGGTTGCGGTTGCTCAGTTCGATGTGGGCCACGCTGCCGGGCTGCAGCGGCTCGGGTACGTCCAGCTGCACGGCCATGCCGCCGGTGGAGAAGTTCAGGGTGCGGCACCGCAGTGCGCGCCCTCCCTCCAGATGCAGAACCGCCGGCATCGACAGCGGTACGCGATGCGAGCGGCGGATCTGCCGCTGCTCGCCGGAGGTAGCGATGACCGCACCGAGCATGATGGTGTTGTACAGCGTCCAGCCCAGGTTCAACCAGATGGTGTTGCTCTGCCCATCGGTATCGGCCATGACCAGGCGCACGATGCCGACCACGATCCCGATCACGTTCAGCAGCAGAAGCACCAGGTAGGGCCGGGCGATCTGTGCGTCGAAGTAGCTTTCCTTGACCAGACCGCCCTTGGCGGTGACGTTGAACTTTCCCAGCTTGGGGTTGATGACCGCCATCAGCGTCGGCCGCAGGATGTACCAGGCCAGCGTGGTCTCGTAGACCTCGTTCCACAGCAGGTGGCGGTGGCGGCCCTGCACGCGCACATTGGTCAGGTTGGCCTGCAGGATGTGCGGCAACGCGTAGGACAGGATCATCAGCGCCGAGGCATGGATGACGTGCGCACCGAAGAACAGGTAGGCCAGCGGCGCGGTCAGGAAGATGATGCGCGGCAACCCATAGAAGAAGTGCAGCATGGCGTTGGTGTAGCAGACGCGCTGCACGAACTTCAGGCCACGGGTGAACAGCGGGTTGTCCACGCGCAGGATCTGCGCCATGCCACGGGCCCAGCGGATACGCTGGCCGACATGTGCCGAGAGGCTTTCTGTGGCCAGGCCGGCAGCTTGGGGAATGGGAATGTAGGCGCTGCGCCAGCCGGCCTTGTGCAGGCGGATGGCCGTGTGCGCGTCTTCGGTCACCGTTTCAACCGCCACGCCGCCAATGGCTTCCAGCGGCGCACGGCGCAGCACGGTGCACGAACCACAGAAGAACGTGGCATCCCACAGGTCGTTGCCGTCCTGCAGAAGGCCATAGAACAGCTCGCCTTCATTGGGCACCTTGCCGAACGTGCCCAGATTGCGCTCGAAGGGGTCGGCCGAGAAGAAGTAATGCGGGGTCTGCACCACGGCCAGCTTGGCGTCAGTAAGGAAACCGCCCATCGACATCTGCAGGAAAGAGCGGGTCGGGACGTGGTCGCAGTCGAACACGGCCACGAACTCGCCATGGCTCTTCTTCAGCGCGGCATTGATGTTGCCGGCCTTGGCATGGTTGTTGTTGGTACGGGTGATGTAGTGCACGCCGACCTGTTCGCAGAACTCGCGGAACTCATCGCGGCGTCCGTCATCAAGCAGATAGATGTTGAGCTTGTCGGCCGGCCAGTCCAGCACGGTGGCAGCCAGGATGGTGGTTCGCACCACCGACAGCGGTTCGTTGTAGGTGGGGATCAGCACGTCCACCGTCGGCCACTGTGCCCGGTCCTCCGGCAGTGGCACCGGTGGCCGGTTGAGCGGCCACGCCACCTGGAAGTAACCCAGCACCAGCACCACGTAGGCGTAGATTTCCGCCGCCACCAGGCCAGCACCCAGCGTCAGGTCGACCAGCGTGCCGAAACCGAGTGTCTCGGTCAGCCGCCACCACATGTACCGGGTGGACATGACCAGCGACAGGCCCATCAGGATCAGCGGAATGAGCCGCCCTTCACGGTTGCGCAGCAGCAGCGCGATGCCGAACACCACCGCCGAGAATACCAGCTGGTAGGTCACGTCCATCGGCACGGTGGCGACGAAAGCCAGCAGGGCGACGGCACCGGCGACCAGAACGGCAAGGCCCAGGCGGA
Organism: Pseudomonadota bacterium; assembly: GCA_023423675.1. Classification (GTDB taxonomy): domain Bacteria; phylum Pseudomonadota; class Gammaproteobacteria; order Xanthomonadales; family Xanthomonadaceae; genus Stenotrophomonas. The sequence goes on from JAFAFD010000203.1 coordinate 12,948, forward strand.
CCATGAAAGCGCTGCGCGCGGGAGGCGATGTTTGCGTCATGCGGCTTCATCCCGGCCGCGACAATGCGGCCTCTATCGTGGCGGAATCGCGGCCGCCTCCTTCCCCGATGCCGGAAGGTGCACCGCAGGTGGCGTTGACTCAGCGCCGGCGCAAGCGCGCCAACGGACTCTGCCCGGCATCCTGCAACGGTGCCTGGGCCAAGCGCTGGAAAAGTTGCTGCAGCGGGGTTCCAGCGGCCGCAACGGAAACGACCGACGGCGGCAGGGGCCCCGGTTCGGCTGCAGTCGACGGCCCAACGGCCTCGACGGCGGCCGGCATCGGCACCGCTGGCGAGGTCTCCTGCGGCGCGTCGGCAACAGTGGCCGGCTCATCGGAGAAATCGTGGTATTGGGGTGCTCCGGCACGGGTGCCCAAGCGTTTGAACAGGCCGGCCACATCATCGTGACTGGCAGAATCAACAGACATTCAAAAGCCCTCGATAGACGGTGAACAGAACGCTCAGCTGACCCGGCGCAGGACGTAGCGTGACACATCTGCCGAACTCCCCGGCCCCGGCTCCAGGTCCAGCGCGGGCAACATCCCTGCCTTGCGGAACCAGACCCGGTAGACCCCTTCCAGGAAGGAGGTATTCCACCCTGCATGGTGGGCCAACAGCGCGGTCAGCGGTGCCGCCAGATGCTCGATGACCACCTCGGTACCGCCATCCCTCAGCGTCACCGTGCCCCAGCTGATGCTGGCCCAGACCGCATTGGCGGCCGCTTCCAGCGCCTCCAGCGTATCTGCGGCAGGCAGCGTATGCGCGCGCGCGAAGCGCTCACCCATGCGTGCCATCAGCCGGGCGACATCCGCGTCCGGCAAGGCCCCGGCGAACTCGTCCGCCATGGCCAGAATGAAACCCCGCCACTGCGGCGAGCACGCCTGCACGCGGTATTGGTCCAGCAACTCAGATGCGCTCATGTAGGTCCCCAACGGCCCGGCGCAGAACGGGCAAAATCGTTCACTCGTCCCGCAACCGACAAAAAGTGTGAACTACGCCCCGGTTTATTGTGGCACATGCCGAACCCGGATGGTGGCCCCGCTGGGCTCAACCCTATGGATTTGTTGATTTTTTTTATGAACGCCGTTTTCTGACAGGTCATTGCCGCGCTCAGCGGGTCTTCAACGGGGGGACAGGCGATCAGCCTTCCGGCGGCAGTTCGAAGACCTGGCGCAGGTAGCTGAGGTAGCCCGGGTCGTCGCACATGCTCTTGCCCGGCGAATCGCTCAGCTTGGCCACCGGCTGGCCGTTGCAGCGGACCATCTTGATGACAATGTTGAGCGGGGTCGGGCCTAGATCGTTGGTCAGGTGCGTACCGACGCCGAAGGCCACCTGGCAGCGCCCACGGAAGTAGTCGTACAGGCGCATGACCTTGGTGATGTCCAGGCCGTCGCTGAAGACCAGCACCTTGCTGCGCGGATCGACGCGGCGCTGCTGGAAGTGGGCGAGCATGCGATCGCCCCAGTCGAACGGATCGCCCGAATCATGGCGCACGCCGTCGAACAGCTTGCAGAAGTACATGTCGAAATCGCGCAGGAACGCATCCAGGCCGACCACGTCGGACAGGGCGATGCCGAGGTCGCCGCGGTACTCGCGTGCCCACGACTCCAGCGCCGCCACCTGCGAATCACGCAGGCGCGGGCCGAGGGCCTGGAATGCCTGCAGGTACTCGTGGGCCATGGTGCCGTGCGGGGTCATGCCGTACAGACGGGCGAAGTGCACATTGCTGGTGCCGACCAGCTGCGGACCGAGTGCATCGCGCAGCAGCGGCAGCAGGCGCGCATGCCAATCGCGTGAGTAGCGGCGGCGGCTGCCGTAATCGGCGATGCGGCACTGTTCGAACCCGGGGGTATCGCGCAGCAGCGCGGCCTTGGCCTGCAGGCGGCGCTCGCCCTCGGCAAAATCAGCGGTGGTGGTGTTGCGGAACCAGACTTCGTTGATGATCGCCAGCAGCGGCACTTCGAACAGGATGGTGTGCAGCCAGGGGCCGGTGATGTCCAGGTCGATCTCGCCCGGCACCGTCGTCGACGGCTTCAGCTGGATGTATTTGCGATCGAGGTGGAACAGGCCGAGGAAATCGGCGAAGTCGGGCTTCACGAAGCGCAGGCCACGCATGTAGTCCAGCTCTTCATTGCTGAAGCGCAGGCTGCACAGGTGGTCGATCTCTTCGTTGATCTGGTCGATGTAGCTCGCCAGGTCGATACCGGGGGTGCGGCACTTGAACCGGTACTGGACCAGGGCGCCGGGGTGCTGGTGCAGCACCGCCTGCATCATGGTGAATTTGTACAGGTCGGTGTCGAGAAGGGACTGGATGATGGCCATGGGGCAATTATGCGCCCGTTCGGGTGAAACGCGTTTCCCGGCCGGGCTGCGGGTAGATCCACGCCATGCGTGGATGCCCCCGCCCCACCCCGCCGTCAGAGCGCCTTGCGCAGCAGCCGCGGCACCAGCATCAGCGCATGGGCCCAGATTGCGCCCCACACCAGCACGCGCACCGGCGCCGAACGCTGCTTCGCCTCGAACTTGCTGAAGTAGCGCCACAGGCCGCGGTGCTTGTGCCATTCGACGAAGAACGGCCGCGAGCGGCTGGACACCCCGCGCACGTGCGTTACCTGCAGATCATTGGCGATGGCCACCACGCCGCCGGCCTCGCGCACGCGGCGGCACAGGTCCAGATCTTCGGCGTGCAGGCGATAGCCGGCATCCCAGCCACCGATGCGGTCGAACAGCGGCCGCGGCATCAGCAGCAACGCACCGGACAGCGCCGGCACCTGCTGCATCGCCTGCGCCGGGTCGCGCGGAATGGCCAGCCGCCCACCACGTCCCGGCGAACGCAGCATGGCCAGGAAATCGGGATCGCGGCGGCGTACGGCGTCGTCGGCAAAGCCGTGCTCGTCCACCTGCTCCACGCCCAGCAGGCAGTCCCCCAGATCCAGCGCGCGCAGGCGCAGCGCCGCCAGGGTGTCCTCCTCCACCAGCAGGTCGGGATTGATGAAGGCCAGCCAGGGGCTGCCTGAATCGGCCACGCCCTGGTTGTTGGCGGCGGCAAAGCCGGGATTGTCCGGGTTGCCGATGAAGCGCACCCGCGGGTCATGACTGGCGTGGCGCTGCACGATTTCCAGCGTGTCATCCTGCGAACCGTTGTCCACCACGCGGATCTCGGCCACGTCCTGCGCCTGGCGCAGGCGCGACAGGCAGGCATCGATGGTGCTGCCGCTCTGGTAGGTGACAACGATGGCGGCGATGGCAGGGTTCAAGCAGGCGACTCCGGCGGCGGTGGCGTGGCGAACAGGTCGCCCTGCTCTCGCGGCATTATCGCCTGCTGCAACCGTTGCTGCAGGTCATCGCGCAACGCATGCAACGGGTCGTGCATGAGGAAATCGGCCAGCCGCGGCATCCAGCCCGGCCAGCGCGCGGCCAGGGCCTCCAGATCGCCCTCGCGGCTGACGGCCTCGCCGGCGCGGCTGACGAAGGCGTTTTCGCACAGCACGTTGCGCCAGCCCAGCCCCGCCATGCGCAGGCTGAGGTCGACCAGTGCCGCATTCCAGCCAAGGTAGCTGTCGGTGTCGAGGCCACCGGCACGGCGCCGCGCGTTGCCGCGCACCAGCACGGCATGGGTGACCGCCGAGGGCAGTTCCGGGTGCAGGTTCGGCAGGCCTGCACAGGTGTGGGCCAGCAGCGCGGTATCGGCCGGCTCGGGATTGATTTCGCCCAGCCGCGGCCATGCGGCGGTCTCGCCGGCATTGCACCAGGGCGTGGCGGTGGCGATGGCGGGATCGCGGGCGAAGGCCGCCTGCAGCTGCTGCAGCCAGCCAGGCGCGGGCACGCTGTCCGGGGCGAGGACGGCAACGTCCCGTCCCTCGCAGGCGCGCAGCATTTCATCGAGGTGGGCGACTTCGCCAAGCGGTCGCGCGCGGCGGGTGTATTCGGCCTGCAGCGGCGTATGCGCGAGCCAGTGCTCGACCACGGCCTGTGCCCGAGGCCCGGCCTGTGCGTCATCGGCCAGCCATACCGCGGTGCCCGCGGCGGTGCCGGCGTCGAGCGCGGCCAGGCAGCGGTCGAGCGCGGCATCGTCCACGCCCAGCGGCAACAACACGATCGCCCCCATCCCGCCTCCGTGGTAGTCGCTGGCGGTAGCCTACCACCGGCAGGGCTGCGCCCTGCACCTGCGGTAGTGCCGGCCGCTGGCCGGCAACCTCAACGGCAACAGCAGAAGCTGGCTTTCCGTGGGTTGGCGGGGTGGGTCCGGTTGAGGGGAACGCCGTAAAT
>JAFAFD010000232.1 GCA_023423675.1 Pseudomonadota bacterium
GCCGCATGGATGCGGCGACCGAGCTTACAGGGACGTACTTGCAGCGTCCCCCTCAACCGGACCCACCCCGCCAACCCACGGATAGCCCGCTTTTGACGTTGACGTTGATTCGGCAGGTGCAGGGCGCAGCCCTGCATCCCCCTCACTTCTTCAGGAAGTTGTCCACCAGCAGGTGCTTCACATCATCGAAGCGGCCATTCAACACCGCCTTGGCCGCGTACAACGCCGTGCCGGCCACCTGCTTGGCCTCGATCTGCGGCGGCATCACCAGCTCCGCGCGGCTGGTATGCACATCCAGCAGCGCCGGGCCGCGCTGGGCCAGGAAGTCCAGCACCGCCTCCTCCAGGTCCTCACTGCGGGTCACCGTGCGGCCGTGGAAACCAATCACCTCGGCCAGGCGGCCAAAATCGGGATTCTTCAGGTCGGTGTAGTTGTCCAGCAGGCCCTCCACCTTCTGCTCCAGCTCGACGAAATTCAGCGAGCCGTTGTTGAACACCACCACCTTGATCGGCAGGTTTTCCTGCACCGCCGTCAGCAGGTCGCCCAGCAGCATCGCCAGGCCACCATCACCGGACAGCGAAATCACCTGGCGGCCGGGGAACGCTTTCTGCAGGCCCAGCGCCTGCGGCATCGCGTTGGCCATCGTGCCGTGCAGCAGGCTGGTCAGGGTGCGGCGACGGCCGTTCACCCGGATATGGCGCAGCACCCAGACCATCGGCGAACCACCATCGGCAGTGAACAGCGCATCGTCGCTGGCGTGCTTCGACAGCAGCGCAGTCAGGTGCTGCGGATGGATCAGCTCGCCTTCGCCGGGCTGTTCTTCCTGCTCGCGCTTCTGCAGCGCCTTGTCGCGATGGGTGATGCACTCGTCGAGGAACGTGCTGTCCTCGCGCGGCGGCAGCATCGGCAGCAGCGCATCCAGGGTCGGTGCGATATCGCCGACCACGCCGAGGTTGACCGGGTGGCGACGGCCCAGGTGGCTGCCATCGCGGTCGACCTGGATGATCGTCGCCTTGTCCGGATAGAACTGGCCCCAGGCAAAGTCCGCGCCGAGCAGCAGCAGCGTGTCGCACTCCATCAGCGTGTGGAAGCCCGACTCGATGCCGAAGATGCCGGTCATGCCCATGTTGTAGGGATTGTCCGGCTCGACGAAATCCTTGGCGCGCGAGGTGTGCGCCACCGGTGCCTGCAACCGCCGGGCAAGTTCCAGCAGCTGCGCATGCGCGCCCTGGCAGCCGGCGCCGGCATAGATGCCGATGCGCTTGCCCTGCCCCAGCAGCTCGGCGATGCGCTGCAGTTCGTCATCGGAGGGGCGCAGCACCGGCTGGGCGTAGTGCACCGAGAACGGTACATCGTGCTTCACTTCGGCCTCGCTGATATCCGCCGGCAGGATCACCACGGCCACACCGCGACGGCTGATCGCAGCCTGGCAGGCGAGTGCCACCACGCGTCGCGCTTGTTCGGGGCTGTGCACCTGTTCGCAGAACACCGTGCAGCTGCCATACACCGCCTTGAAATCCACTTCCTGCGGAAACTCCATGCCCAGTTCGCTGGTGACGATCTGGCTGGCGATCAGCACCATCGGCGCGCGGTTGCGGTTGCTTTCGAAGATGCCGTTGATGAAGTGCAGGCCACCGGGTCCGCACGAGCCCGCGCAGGCACTCAACTGCCCGCTCACCAGCGAATCGGCACCGGCGGCAAAGGCGGCAACTTCTTCGTGGCGCACGTGCACCCATTCGATATCGCTGCGATGCATCGCATCGGTCACGTGGTTCAAGGTATCGCCCACGATGCCGTAACAGCGGCGGACACCCGCCTGCTGGAGGGTGTCGATGACGATCTCTGCAACGCGCTTGCTCATGAGGGCACAGCCGGTTCGGGGGAGAAACCCGAGGCTAGACCCGGCCAAGTGATGCCGCCGTGGGCAAGAAGCCGACCGCCTTGTTGAGCAAACTGCGGACCGGCGAGGCGTCAATCGTTGACGTTGATCCAACCCTCGATCGCGCCGTGCTTCGGGTTGCGGTAACGAACCTTCACCCAGCCGTCCTGCTCATCGAGCATCTCCACGCGATCGCCCTGCACAAGGTAGCGCTTGGTGCTGGCGGTACCAGGCCGGTCGAACAGGAACAGGCGCGCGGACGCCACCGTGGCCTGCTGGCCGCGCAGCGGTTCGCCACTGGCGGGCGCGCTCAACCCATCGGCAATGGCACTTTCCAGCACGTGGCCCGATGCATCGTGGGTACGCCACACCGCCAGCGGCCCCTGCTCGTCGGTCTGCTCCCACTGCAGGGCGGCATCCAGCGCATCGCCCAGCCGCAGCACGTCTTCAGAGCGGTACAGATACAGCTTCGTACCCTCGAACCGATACTGATCCGTGTACCACATCGGTCCACTGCGGCAGCTGCTGGTCAGGGTGCGGGTGGCGGCGTCGACGGTCAGGCCCATCAGGCCGCCACAGTTGTCATGCCCGTGGGTTTCGGCCTGCAGCGCGCGGAAACCGCCGCTGGCCGGATCGAACCGATACACCGCCACCGCTTCGTTGACCATGCCGACCGACGCCCGCGCCACCAGCTCGGGACGCCCGTCGAAATCGACATCCTCGGCCGACAGCCGGGAATTGCCGTCGGCATCGGGGGCGCCCGGCAGGCTCAGCCGTCTGCCCGAGGGCAGAAGCTGCATGTCGATGCTGCCGTCCTCGGTGACCTCGGCCTGCACGCGAACGCCGGGCGCTGCCTCGAAGCGCAACGGCGCATCGCTGTCCGCAGCCTGCGCCAGCGGCACCAGCAGGCCCGCCAGCAGCAGGCCAACCACGGTGTCCCTGTGTTTCATCGTCATTCCCTGCGGCGCCGGGTTGGCGCCTCCAGGTCAGAACGATACGTCAACCGCCTGCCGCGACCACAGCACCGACTGGTGCTTGGTCTGCTGCTTCCACGCCAGGCGGATCGCTTCGATGTCGGCGCGGCGCTGCGGGCTGTCTTCATGCAGCACCACCAGCACCTTGGTGCGCAGGCGGTTGGGTGAGGCATCGCCGCGGAACAGCCACTGGCCGTAGGCATCGAACACGGTCAGGCCATCGGGGAAGCGCGGGGTCACTTCCTTGTCCAGGAACGCGCGCCACTGCGCCTCGCTGATGGTGTCGGACTGCGGACGGTCGCCGGCACCCTGCTCCTCGCCCACACCGAAGTACAGCTCGCTGCGCACCCAGCCCGTGCCATTGGACGGCCGTGCGGCATCGCCCTGCATCTCGGCGGTGGCGGCGTAGGCGCTGGGTGTCTTCGAGGACAGGCTGGCGCAGCCGCTGGTGGCCAGCAGCACGGCAAAGATCAGGCCAAGGTGTTTCATGGGGGACAGCACTCCGGGGAAGGGGAAAAAGCGGGTCGAAGGGGCACGGAGGGTACACCTGCGTTTCGGTTGCGGTTGCAACCAATCACTCATGCCACAGCGGCATCAGCTGATGCGATCGGAACCGGGGCTTGCGTCACACCCCCTCCTCACGCCAAGATAATATATCGCTTCATCCGGATGGATGTAAGTGAAACCATCTCTCCCCCGC
>JAFAFD010000233.1 GCA_023423675.1 Pseudomonadota bacterium
ACGAAGTACTCGTCCTGCAGCGCGGCCTGTTCCAGCTTCACGGCCACGTCCAGCAGCGGGTCCTGCACGCCCAGCTGGTCCAGCACCTTGCTGGTCATCTCACCGATGACCTTGGCGCGCGGGTCGAAGTTCTTGTACACGCGGTGGCCGAAGCCCATCAGGCGGAAGCCGGAGGTCTTGTCCTTGGCCTTGGCCACGGCGGACTCGACGTTGTCGGCGCTGCCGATCTCTTCCAGCATCTTCAGCACGGCTTCGTTGGCACCGCCGTGGGCCGGACCCCACAGCGCGGTGACGCCAGCGGCGACCGACGCGTACGGGTTGGCACCGGTCGAACCGACCAGACGCACGGTCGAGGTCGAGGCGTTCTGCTCGTGGTCGGCGTGCAGGATGAACAGCAGGTCCAGCGCCTTGACCACGTCCTGGTTCAGCTCGTACTGGCCATCGGCCGACTCGAAGGTCTGCTTCAGGAAGCGGCTGACGTAATCCAGCGAGGTGTCCGGCTTGTTGGCCGGCAGGCCCTTGCCGTGGCGGTAGATCAGGGCCGACAGGGTCGGCACCTTGGCGATCAGGCGCACGGCAGCCTGGCGGCGCTGTTCGGCGTCGGACAGGTCCAGCGAGTCGTGGTAGATGGCCGACAGCTGCGCGATGGCCGCGGTCAGGATGGCCATCGGGTGGGCATCCTTGGCGAAGCTGCTGATCAGCGCGTTGATCGACGCATCGACGTTGGCTTCGGCAGCCAGCTCATCGGTGAAGGCCTTCAGCTGTTCGGCGCTCGGGCGCTCGCCGTTGATCAGCAGGTAGGCCACTTCGACGTAGCTGGACTTCTCCGACAGCTGTTCGATGGGGTAGCCGCGGTACAGCAGCACGCCCTTGTCGCCGTCGATGTAGGTGATGGCAGACTTGCAGCTGGCCGTCGCGGTAAAGCCGGAATCGTAGGTGAAGAACCCCGTTTCCTTGGTCAGCTTCGCGATGTCGACGCAGTCGTTGCCGAGGGTGGGTTTGATGACGGGCAGAACGACCGACTTGTCGCCGGCGTTGAGCGTGACCTGATCAAGATCGGACACTGTGTGCGCTCCTTCATGGGAAGGCGCCTGCCCAAGCGCGTTGGTCAGGCACGTGAATGACGTCCTCGGCCTGTGCCGGGGATCTGACCATTATCGCACAGCAGCATTTGTCGGGTGCTAGACGGAAGTCGTAGACGACGGGCAGGCGCAGCCCTGCCGTTAAGCGGCCTTGATGGGCAAAGACGCCATCCCCTGAACGGTCTGTTCCGCCATTCCAAACGCACGTTGGGTGAGCGCCGGACAAAAACAAACGGCCGCGCAAAGCGCGGCCGTCGGTTAGGAGCTGGATCGACGGATCAGCGCGCGTAGCGCTTCTGGAACTTGTCGATACGGCCCGAGGTGTCGATCACCTTGTGCTTGCCCGTGTAGAACGGGTGCGAAGCCGAGGAAATTTCAACCTTGACCAGCGGGTATTCATTACCGTCGGTCCAGGTGGTGGTTTCCTTGGTCGCCATGGTGGAGCGGGTCAGGATCTTGAAATCGGAAGTGACGTCTTCAAAGACGACGTCACGGTAGTTCGGATGGATATCGTCCTTCATGAGGGCACCGTAATAGGATAAGGAAAACGTAAGAGCGGCATTATAAACACCGGTTGCCGGATCGGGCAACCGGTGTGCGTCGCTGGCCTCAGTTGGCGCCCAGCGCCTGCCGCACCAAAGCCTCGAAACGGGCCTGGTCGTAGGCCATCAGCAGATCGCAGTTGTCGGGCTGGCCGGTCTGGCGGTTCCAGTCGACGATGGTGGCGCCGCGGCTGAACGTGCCGTTCAGCTCCACATTCAGCGGACGCGATTCCACCTGCAGCTGGCCTTCGGGGTTCAGCGCCCAGGCCATGGCCACTGCATCGGCGGTATACCAGCGGCCACCCTTGGCGTCTTCGGACAGGCCGCGGGTCTTGCGCGAGATCAGCTCATAGAAGCGTGCGCGGTCGGAATCGGCCTGCAGCCACTGCTCCGCCTGCGCCAGCGGCAGGCCGTGGGCGACCGTGGCCTCCCAGTCGGACACCAGCAGGTGCTTGAACGAAGTGAACACCACATGCGCGGCTTCGGGGTCGAAGGCGATGTTGAATTCGGCCGCCGGGGTGATGTTGCCGTGGCAGGTGACGGCACCGCCCATCACCACGATGCGCTTGATGCGCTGGGGCAGGGTCGGGTCCAGCTTCAGCGCCAGCGCGAGGTTGGTCAGCGGGCCCAGCATGACCAGCATCAGCTCGCCGGCGTACTGGTGCGACAGGCGCAGGATGGCCAGCGCGGCGTGTTCGGCCTCAGCCTTGCGGCTCGGCGGCGGCAGGTCGACATCGCCATAGCCGTCGCGGCCGTGCACGTGGGCAGCGTCCATCGAGGGGTGGATGAGCGGATCGGGGCTGCCAGCGAACACCGGCACGTCGGTGCGGCCAACGATGTCGCAGAGCTTGAGGGCGTTGCGGACGGTGTAATCGAGGCCGACATTGCCGGCCGCGATGGTCAGGGCGACCACGTCGTGCCGTTCATCGGCGAAGGCCATCAGCAGGGCCAGGGCGTCGTCCACACCGGGGTCGGTGTCGATCAACAGCGGGATCTTGTGGGTCATCGTTGCCGTCTTCAGATCGGCAACGAAGTGTGGACCGGGTTGATGACCGTTGCAAGACCACCCGGCCACG
>JAFAFD010000332.1 GCA_023423675.1 Pseudomonadota bacterium
GTCAGCAGACACTCCGTCGAGCCAGTTCTTGCCAACCGCCGCCGCAACCTGCTCTCCCATGACGACAGCGGGCCGTCGGGCACGGATGAGGCGAAGGAAGTGGGGCCACAGGTGCCGATCGTCATCCTGGGCTTTTCCCTTACCCGCGACGGAGAACGGCTGGCACGGGGCGCTTCCGGTCCAGAGCTCGCGGTCGTCGGGCCACCCAGCAAGTCGAGCTGCAAGGGACCAACCGGCGATGCCGGCGAAGAAGTGGCACTGCCGGTATCCGGCGAGGTCTGAGGGTTGAACATCGGTGATGCTCCTGATGTCGACGTGGCCGGGTGGGATCAGTCCGGCATCGATGAGGTTGCGGATCCACTGCGCGGCGTAGGGATCCCACTCGCTGTAGTAGTTCATGCGAACAGGTCCAGTTGGGCCGGCAGAGCCGGCGTCGGGGTGGGGAGCGCGTGCGCAGCGGTGGCCCCGAGTTGGTCCATTCGCTGCAGCAGGCGGGCGGCATAGTTCTCGTTGTTCCTGATGAACCACGAAAGCTGGGCGGCCCTGAATTTGTCACCAGGGAGTGCACGCAACCGCAGGGCTTCCCGCTCTTTGCGCAGCTCCCGGATGTGATGGAGCGTTTGGGAGTGCGCGCCGGGCAGGCGTCGGCGGTCGTAGTCATCCTCGGCGGGATCGGACACGCTTGCCGTGTTGCGGGCCGTCATCGCGCACCGCCAGTGGCATGCGCCATTACCCGCTGGGCTTCCGCCATGTCGCCCCGCGCCAGCGCCTGCAGGGCCAGGCCCCGCGCTTCCCAGGCACGCACGGTCGCCGGCGATGCCGAGTCGAGCGTGACCCCGGACATGCTGGCCAGCTCCCGGCCGACCTCGCGGTGGTCGATGGGATCAGCCATGAGCCACCCTCCGCCAGCACCAGGCTGCGGCCCTTCCAGCCTGCCGCCCCAGCCACAGTGCGGTGATGCCGAACACGAACACGCCCAGCGCGATGGCGAAGCTCACGGCCACGGTTGCGAGGTGGTCAGCCATTACCGAATCCTTCATCGCGCCGTGCTGCTGCACCGTCCTTGACGCACTCCGGGCAGTAGTCGAGGCGGCCACGGTTGGCCCAGCCGTACTCGCGGATGCGGCGGCGGCACTCAGCGGCCGTTTCGTTGGGAGCGTCAGCTGTTTCGGTTTCGCCACATCCATCGCAGGTGTACTGCAACCATTTCTCAATCATTGCCCACCGCCTTGCTGTCGATCAGGGCGCGAAGCTGCCGCGCGCATTCGTAGTAAGGACCGCTATAGGCGTCACCCACTTCTTCGTCGCCCAACCCATCGAACTTCGCTGCGAGGGCGCGGAACTGCCCCAGGTCCACGGCCTGCGCGGGCGGGGCCTCCCAGTGGCCTGCACCATCGTCCACCCACGTCCATCCAGCGGCGGCAAGCACGGCAGCGGCTGCGGCGTTCTTGCGCGCATCATCGACGGCATCCATTGCGGTCCTGATCGACCGCTTGGCGGGGAACGCCGGGTGATCCGCCGCGCACTCCTTCCAGCGAGCATCAGGATCAATGCCGAGGTGCGCCCACAGCGATGCCAGCGTGGCCGAAGGCTTCCGACCACCATTCGGGTAGATGGATACTTCGGCACTACCGCCTTTCCGATGCCGGCGGACATGGTGCACCTCTCGAATCCAGCGCTTGTTGCCGTCCACGTTGCTGGAGACGATGAAGGTTGCATCGCCGGCCTCCAGGCGGTGCTTCCGAATGCGCTGTGGCGGGTAGTCGGGATAGTCGCTCTTGCTCACTGGCCACCTTCCTTGGCCGCGCGAGCGGCGAGATAGTCGCCCAGCACCGTGCCTTCCTGATCCGCCGCCAGCACATTCCCGCACGATCCGGGCATGCCCACGCTGGGGTCACCTTCGTCGTATGCGCCCTGGAAGCGGAGCAGCGGCTTTTCGTGCCATTCCTCCGGAAGTAAATGATCCAGAACGCCCTCGCCAAGGCTGGTGCTCAGCTCACGAACTGCGTCGAACTCATGCAGCCGGCCGTTGTGCCAGGCGATTCCTGCGCAGGTCGGGCAGATGACATCTGCGTGCTTGCGGTCACAGTTTGAACAGGCGTGCTTCACCGGCTCCTGCCCCGCCGGCTGGCGGGTTTTGGCCCAGTGATCCAGCAGGATTGCAACGGAGTCGTGAACCGATGCAGGCAGTTCGCCATTCGGGTTGCTGCCCTCTCGCTGAACATACGGCTCGATCATGTCTGCGATGGCGCAGTACACGTCTTCCTCAACCGACGCGCCCACCGGCTGGCGGGCGGCGATTGAGGCTCGCGCATATTCGCGCATCTGCTCGGCGGTGTAGCCATAGATCCTAACGCCTGTCGGCAGGTGAGTATCCACTACATCTTTTTGCGGGAGTTCGGGCAAATCCATTTCGCCGATCTGCGCGACCAGGCGCTGGGCTGCGCCGTCTGCCATGGTGTTCATGCGTCGGCTCCCATGTGGCGGTCAATTGCCTCATCCAGTTCTTCCTTCTCGCACTTTCCATGCGCGCCCATTGCAAGGGCCAGCGGACAGGACTTATGGCGTCCCGGTGCGTATGCGCCAGTTTCGACAAGGAACCGATACCGCTCCGCATCCACCCGCAGCGCATCAGCCTCGGCGCGCAGGCGGCCTATCTCGCGGTCGCGTGCTCCAAGCTGGGCAGCAATGTCCGATTTGGAGTGCAGGTTCTCGCGAGTCATCGCATCGACGTGACGGCCGTAGTAGCCGCCGTCAATGTCCAGTTCCATAGGGCAAACTTCGGGATACTGCTTCTCGATGCTCATACCCGCTTCTCCTTCTGCTTGGTGCGTCCTGCGTGGCCACCCTCGACCACCTGGCGGCGGCTCACGGTGGATCGGTCGATGGGGCTGGTGCCGAGCTTCTGGACCTTGCCGCCCGAGCGCAGGAAGCGATCCACGTCATCGGCGATCTGCCGGGCCTCGGCGTCCTTCTGCTGCTGGCTCGCGCCTTCGAACGTGCGCTGTACGTGGATGCTGGTCATGCGGTCGCCCCTTCGCAAATCTCAATCACCCGGCGCAGGTCGTCGTCGCTCATCCAACCCATGTGGCAATCGCGCTCGGACAGGCCGGTCTGTTCCCGAAGCCAGGCGTAGGCCTTGGCGCGCTTCATGCGACCCGTCTTCCAGATCGGGTCGAAAGCTGCGTGGGCGGCCATCTTCAGGCGTCGCGTTTCAGCGGTTGCAAGTCGACCCATGCGACGGTCGCTGTCCGGGTGGCACCCAACCCATGCGCCATCAGGCAGGCATGCCCAGAATTTCTTTGCATAGAGGTCCGGCCGGTGCGGATACACCTCGCGGCCGGTGACCAGCGTGGCCTCGCAGTTGCAGACCGGACAGGGACGACGAACAGCGTTCATGCATGGCTCCTGAAAGGCTCGCGCCGCACAGGGCCGAACCATAGATTTACGTGGTTGTTCAGTTCGACCTGCAGCGGATCGCGCCGCAGGGGTCTCAGCGGGTCGCACAGCCTCCGCTCGGTGTTCCGGCAGGGCGCGCACGCGGCGGTGACCTTCCCGTTGATCAGAGGGAAGAACCGCAGCGGCAGCCGGGCCGCGCACTTGGTGCAGGTCTTCATGGCAGGCGAGCCTTCATCAGGTTTGCCCAGGTCAGCGGGTAGGGGCCGCGCTTGATCCGGTCGTAGGCCGTGCTGCGCGATACGTCCAGAATCTCCGCGACCTGTGCGGTGGTGTAGCGCTTTCCCTCGATCACGCTGGCGTAAAGCTGGGCGCGGGTCAGCCCGGCGCGGCGGAAGCTCTTGCGGTGGCACGGGTAGGTGGAGACGTCCATCACGCGGCCTCCTGATGATCACCAGCGCGCAGGCTCTTCTCGAAACCGTCCACCATCAGGCGGAACGGTTCCAGGTCGGCGCGCATCTTGGCGATGAAAGCCTCGTCGCGCTCGAACCGGCGCCACCACAGCTGCCGGCCTACCGCAGCCAGCGCCGGGCAGAACAGCCCGATGTGCCACCATTGCCGCCCGGTCAGCCACATACAGCCCTGAGCCTGCTCGAACACCTCGCTTGCATCGTCATCGATGTGGAAGGCGCGCAGCTTCTCCGGGTTGATGAAGGCCTTGTATTCGCTGCCGCCGTCAGTGTTGATGAAGCCATCCGCCGAACAACCGTAGTTCCCGCAGTCGCTCAGCACGAACCCGGCACGGCGCACCAGCAGCCCGGACTGCACCTCATGCTCGGCGCGGGCCAGCGGTTCCAGCTCATGGCCGCGGCGCATGGCGAAGGTCTCGAATCCCTCGTCCAGTGGCTCACCGTTGATTCGCTCGATGGCCAGGCGGAAGGCGTAGTTCTTGGACGCCTCGCTGAAGTCGCCGATCGGCTCGCCGGCCAACGCCTTCTCGATCACAGCCGACTTCGGCACGGCCTTGTAGCTGGCTGCCTCGGCAGCGGCCTTGGGTGCCATCCCGGCCAGCACTGCATCGACGTAGACGCGCTGCTGGTCGGTCAGCTCGCCCACGCGAGAGCGCGCGGTGGCGAACATGCTAGCGGTGATGACCCCGGCTCTAGCGTTGTGCCATGCGTCGCTGCCCTGGTCGCAGTGGATCAACCTCATTCCACCACCTCCGCTGCGGCGCGCTCGGCCTCAGCCTTCAGCGCCTCCAGCCCCGATCCGCCGATCAGCTTGCGCTGCTGCGGAGTCAGCTCGGACCACGCCTCGCCCAGAGCGTCCAGACCGGCCATGCCAATGTCCTGCAGGCTGGCGTACAGCGCGGTGCGCTCGGCCTCCTGATCCTCCGACAGCGGCGCGGGAAGCGCCTGCTGCTGGACCTGCTGGCCCGACAGAACCGCCAAGCCCTCGCCGCCATCGGTGTTCAGGTGGTGGATCGCGGTGTCCAGTCGCTCGGTCTTCGGCCAATACTTGTAGGCGCGCTTCACAACCGTCTTTTTCGCCATCTCGCCCCAGTCGGTCTTCCACGGGGACGACTTGCCCGACTTCACCGACTGCGAGCGAGCCATGATCCCGTCGATTTCCTCGCGGCTCATGGTGTCGGTCAAGTAGTCGCCGTCGACGGTCTTCACGACCACGTAGACGCCCACCACTTGGCCACGGTCGCGCGCGAAGGGCGCGCGCTTGTGCACCGGCTCCTTGTCCACGCCTACCAGCTCGAACACGTCGCTTTCGTACACCAGCTCGGCCTGGCCCCATCGGATCGAGCCAGAGTCGATGGCAAGATCCATCAGGCCCATGTAGCTGATATCGAGGCAGATCTTCCCATCGCGCGGGACCAGGTACGCCTGGCGCTTGGCGGGGTTGAGGCTGATGCCGATGGCCGCGATGTTGACGACCGCCGCGATGACCGATGCACGGTTCTGCATCGCAATCTTCATCGCGTAGTCGTTGCTGTAGAGCGTCTGCAGGGCGAACTCGGCCTCGCGGTCGAAGTTGATGGACCGATCAGACAGCACCGAGGCGAACGAATCCTTGGTGCCGTAGACCGAATCCTCGATGGTGACGATCTGGTTCATGGCTGCTCTGCTGGTAGGTGGAATAGGTGCCCGGCTCTCGGAGCCGCCGCCGGGCGGGCGGGTGCGTCCTTGCAGGGTTCAGTAGGGCTTTTCGACCTTGCCCTGGTCCTGCAGGCTCTTGATGCGGAACAGTTCATCCAGCATCCCGTCCATCTGCTTGCCGATCTGGTTGCGCAGGCCATCCTTCAGGGCACCGGTCACGTTGAGCGCGCTCTGCTTCATCGCAGCGCTGAAGTCCTCCGCGCAGATCGTGGTCATCAGATACTCGGCGCGGGTCACGCTGGAGTAGTCGCTGGTCGAAGGCTTCCCGGTCTTGGCATCGACCTTCGCGGACCAGTAGCCACTGACGATCTTTTCCAGCTGCTTGCGGACAGTGGTCGACGGGCCGTCGGGCTGACCCCACTGCGTAACGCGCTGGTACTCTTCGTCAAACGCGTTGTTGACGGCAGCATCAATCGCTGCCTGGATCTGCACTTCAACGCGGTCCACAAAGATGGCGTTGATGCGTTTCCTCACTTCTTCCGAAACGATGCCCGACAGGTCGTCGTCGTTGCTGACAATCTGATCTGCGGCTTTCAAAACGATTGCAGCCTTCAGTTCTTCTTCGTTGATGTTCAACATGGCAAATCCTTTTTCTCTCGGTTGATAGTTGCCGGGTTGTGGAACCCGCCCGGCGCGGGACCCTGCTGGGGAGGCAGGGCAGGGGAGTCAGTCGCCGTCGGCGCAGATGCCGTGCACGGCTTCGTGGTTGTTCATTTCGATATCGGCGTTGCCAAGCAGCAGACCGTCCATGCGGTACT
>JAFAFD010000426.1 GCA_023423675.1 Pseudomonadota bacterium
GCGCCGGGCCATGCCCGGCGACGATGCGCGTGCGCTATTTGCGTTCCAGCACCAGCAACGGATCGATGCGGGTGTCGAACCAGTTCATGCCCCAGTGCAGGTGCGGGCCGGTGGCACGACCGGTGGCGCCGACGGCGGCGATCACCTGGCCCTGGGTCACCCGGTCGCCGACCTTAACGTCGATGCGCGACAGGTGCAGGAAGTTCGAGCTGACGCCGTAGCCGTGATCGATCAGCAGGGTGCCGCCGGTCAGGTACAGGTCCGGGCCGGCGAAGGTCACCACGCCGGCGGCCGGTGCCTTCACCGGCGTGCCGGTGGGCACGGCGATATCCATGCCGGAATGGCCGGCGCCGGGCTGGCCGTTGTACACGCGCGCATTGCCGAAGCGGCCGCTGATGCGGCCCTGCACCGGCCAGATGAAGGTCTGGGTGAAATCGGTGCGGTCGTCATCGCGGGCACGTGCGGCGGTCACCTGCGCCTGTTCGCGCTTGATCCGTTCGGCAATCGCCGGCGGCGGGTTGACCGTCTTCGGTGGCACGCCGTTGACGCGCTCGGTCGGCCAGTCGCGCGGGGTCACGTTGATGATGGCGGTTTCGCTGCCCCCATCCGGTCGCTGCACCTGTACCTGCAGCGGGCCCTTCTCGTCGCGGCCGATGCCGAACACCACGCTGCCATAGCTGCTCACCCGCAGCTGGCGGCCGGCGTACTGCACGCGGCTGCCGGCGGGCACCTTGCCGATCACCAGCGCGCCCTGCGACGCGCTGGCCGGGAACACCACGCGGCTGTCGATCAGGCTGCCGATGCCATCCTGCGCCTGGGCTGCCGGTGCGGTGAACAGGGGCGCGGCCAGCAGCAGCGCCCCGATCATCAGTGCCGGACGCATCAGCGGTCGTAGGTCATGCGCTGGCCGGCGGGCTCGCCCACCAGCTTGCTGCCGTCCCACACCAGCTGGCCGTTGACCCAGGTCGAGGCCACGCGCGAGCGGAAGGTGGTGCCTTCGAACGGCGACCAGCCGCACTTGGACAGCACGTCCTCGCGCTTGACGGTGAACGGCACGTCTTCCACCAGCACCAGGTCGGCGAAGTAGCCTTCGCGCAGGAAGCCGCGCTCTTCCACGTCGAACAGCTGCGCCGGGGCGTGTGCGAACTTCTGCACCACCTGCTCGCGGGTCAGCTTGCCTTCGTGCACGCGCTCCAGCGCGGCCACCAGCGCGTACTGCACCAGCGGCAGGCCGGACGGCGCCTGTGCGTAGGGCTTCTGCTTCTCTTCCCAGGTGTGCGGGGCGTGGTCGGTGGCCAGCACGTCCAGCACGTCATCGGCCAGCGCGGCGGTGATCGCTTCGCGGTCGGAGACTTCCTTGATGGCCGGGTTGCACTTGATCAGGTTGCCCTTGGTCGCGTAATCCGGGCGCGCGAAGTGCAGGAAGTGCACGCAGGTTTCGGCGGTGATCTGCTTGCGGCTGCCGTCGGCGCGGATCAGCGGGCCCTTCTCGAACAGCGCCAGCTCGTCGGCGGTGGAGATGTGCAGCACGTGCAGGCGGGTGCCGTGCTTGCGGGCCAGCGACATCGCCAGGCGGGTCGACTTGATGCAGGCCTCGCGCGAGCGGATGTCCGGGTGCATGTCCGGGGTCAGCGCGTCGCCGTACTTCTCCTGGAAGGCCTTGAGGTTGGCATCGATCATCGGCGTGTCTTCGCAGTGCGTGATGATCGGGGTCGGGCATTCGCGGAAGATCGCGTCCAGCGTCTCCGGGTTGTCCACCAGCATGTTGCCGGTGGAGGCGCCCATGAACACCTTCACGCCCGGCGCCTTCTTCGGGTCCAGCGCGCGGATCGCTTCCAGGTTGTCGTTGCTGGCGCCGTGATAGAAGCCGTAGTTGGCCCAGGCGCGGCCGCGTGCCAGCTCATACTTGGCTTCCAGGATGGTCGAATCCAGAGTGGGCGGGTTGGTGTTGGGCATGTCCATGAAGCTGGTCAGGCCACCGGCCACGGCGGCTGCCGATTCGCTGGCGATGTCGCCCTTGTGGGTCAGGCCCGGCTCGCGGAAGTGCACCTGGTCATCGATCATGCCGGGCAGCAGCCAGCGCCCGGCTGCGTCCACCACCTGTTCGCCGTCGCGCGGGGCCAGGCCACTGCCGATCTGCGCGATGCGGCCGTTCTCGATGCGCAGGTCGCCGTCGAAGGTGCGGCCTTCGTTGACCATGCGGGCATTGGTGATGAGGGTGGAGGACATGTCAGTGTTTTCCTGTGCAACGGCAAGAGGGGGCGTTGGGCGATTCGGGCACCGGATCGAAGCCGCCGGGGTGGAACGGATGGCAGCGGCCGAGGCGGCGCGCGGCCAGCCAGCTGCCACGCAGCGGACCGTGCATCGAGATGGCGTCCATGGCGTATTCAGAACAGCTCGGCACGAAACGGCAGCGCGGCCCCAGCAGGGGGCTGATGAAGCGCTTGTAGAAGCGCAGCAGGGCAATGAGCAGGCGCGAGATCACCCAGTCATCTTATGCCAGTTGGCATGAAGCCCGCATTTGTGCAGGATGGGCCGTTGGTCGCATGTCGCCCATGGCCTGCGACCGGTACCGGCACCGTGGGGTGCCGGCCAGGTTCCGTACCGCGCAGGGCGGTCCATGTTCGTCGGACCGACACTCTGGGCCGCTGGCTCCAGGACTGAATGGAGCAGGCCCCCAAGGTTGCTGCTGCGGGTCGGGTAGGCTATAAAGGCCCGCTTTCCCGGGCCCCGGGGAATCCAAGGAAGAGCGTTTCGTGGCTGCTAAAAAAACTGCAAAGAAGGCCATCGAGGCCGCCAAGAAAACCGCCAAGCCTGTTGTGAAGAAGTTGGCGGCCAAGCCTGTTGCCAAGAAGCCGGCCAGCAAGCCGGCCACCAAGGCAGCATCCTCGCAACCGGCGGCCAGGAAGGCCACCGCAACGAAAACGCCGGCCAAGGCCAGCAAGCCAGCGGCGAAGAAGGCCGTTGCGCCGGCCAAGGCCAAACCCGCGGCAGCCAGCAAGAAGGCGCCGGTGGTGAAGAAGGCAGCCAGCAAGGCGGCACCGGCCAAGAAGTCCGTCGCCAAGCCGGCACCGAAGAAGGCCGTCGCCAAGCCCGCGCCGAAGCCGGTGGCCAAGAAGGCCGCGGCCAAGCCGGTCGCCAAGCCGGTGGCGAAGAAGGCTGCACCGGCCAAACCCGTCACGCCTGCCGCTGTAAAGAAAGCCACCAAGAATGTCGCCAAGCCGGCTGCCAAGCCGGCCCCGGCCCCGGTAGTGAAAACCGCACCGAAGCCCGCCGCCAAGGCAGCTCCGGCCAAGTCTGTCCCGGCCAAGACCGCGGCAGTGGCAGCAGCCAAACCGGCCCCCAAGCCGGTCCCGGCCGCCACCCCTGCAGCATCGACCGCCCCGCAATCCAAGAATCCCGTGCCCGTTTCGAAATCGCCTGCCAAGACCGCCGTGAAAACCGCCGTGAAACCTGATCCCGCTCCGAAGACCGTGTCGCGCCCCGTGGGCAAGGTCGCCGTGGCTGTGGCCGCCCGTTCGGCGGCGCCGGCCCCGCGCAGCAAGTACAAGGTCGTCGAGTACAAGACCGACGAGGCCACCGGCCGCCCGATCCTGCCGACCGGCTACAAGCCCGGCTCGGAAGAGGAGTACATGAGCCCGCTGCAGCAGGAATACTTCCGCCAGCGCCTGCAGAACTGGCGCGCCGATCTGGTGGAAGAATCCAAGCAGACCATCGAGAACCTGCGCGAGGAAGTGCGTGACATCGGCGACGAAGCCGAGCGCGCGACCCGCGAGACCGAGAACTCGCTGGAACTGCGCACCCGCGACCGTTACCGCAAGCTGATCGGCAAGATCGACAGCACCCTGAAGCGCCTGGAAGCCGGCGACTACGGTTACTGCGTGGACACCGGTGAGGAAATCGGCCTGGAGCGCCTCGAGGCGCGCCTGACCGCCGAGCGCACCATCGACGCCCAGGAGCGTTGGGAGCACCTGCAGAAGCAGCAGGGCGACTGATTCCAGAGCGTTGTCT
>JAFAFD010000057.1 GCA_023423675.1 Pseudomonadota bacterium
CCCGCATCCCACTGAACACCGATTCCGCCGCAAACCCCACGCCCCCCAGCAGCACGCCGAAGTACACCACCGTGGCCACCACGAACGCATAACCCGCCGCCACCGCCGCGCCATCGCGCTGGATGAACCCGATCGCGAACGACATCAGCGCCAGCGCGGGCAGGGTGTTGCTGAAGGGAATCGGCCCCGCCGGCGCCATCAACAACAGCGTGGCAAACACCAGCGCCAGGTTGTTCAACCGCATCATCTTCTTAGAGCGCACCATCACCGCCAGCCGCATCGGCTGCGACAGCCGCTCCATGCGGTGCACCCACTTCAGGGCGCGGCCCAGGTTGGCCTTCAGCTTCTCGGTCGCCACCTCGCGCTCGGCCAGGCGGCGCGGTACCCACAGCGGGCGGTCGCGTACGCGGCTCAGGCCGATCAGCAGGATGGACGCACCGAACACCGTGCTCAGCCCGGGAATCGACACCGGAATCAGGAAGATCGCCGAGAGCAGGATCACGATCAGCATCAGCCCCTCATCGCCCAGCGCCTGCAGCAGCGTACCCACGCGGATCTGCTCGCCGGGCAGGCCGTGGATCAGGTCTTCAATCTGCTCGGCCAGCGGTGCGGTGTCGGTGGCCTCGGGGGCGCGGTAGGTCATGCGTCTGGATCTCCAGGGTAGGGCGGTCATGGGGGCCGTCCTGCGGTGGGGGGCGCACAGGCTTTGCGAGTATCCCTGCGGCGGCGCCCGGCGGTATGAACCGCGCATGAGGCGGGCAGGTGCACGACTGCCCTAAAATAGCGGTCCCCACTTGCAAGGTTGGACGTTGATGGACATGGGCCGCAGGCAATCGACCATCGCACTGGTCGCCATCGATATGGATGGCACCCTGCTGGACCCCGCCCACAAGCTCACCGAGCGGGCCAAGGCGGCCATCGCGCAGGCACGCGCGCTGGGCGTGCATATCGTGCTGACCAGCGGCCGCCCCGTGTCCGGCCTGGCGCCGTTCCTGCAGGAGCTGGGCATCAACGGCGACGATGACTACTGCATCGCCTGCAACGGCGGCCTGGTGCGGCGCCTGGGCACCGGCGAGAACGTGGCCGAGTTCCCGCTCAGCTTCGAAGACTTCCGCTACTGCGAACAGGTCGCGCGCGATATCGGCGTGCACTTCCAGGCCCTCGATGGCCAGCGCCTGTACACGCCGAACCAGGACATCAGCCGCTACACCGTCATCGACTCGCACCTCTCGCACGTGCCGCTGTCGTACCGCCGCGTGGAGGACATGGACCCGTCGACGTCTTTCATCAAGCTGATGATGATCGACGAGCCCGAGGTGCTGGACGCGGCCATCGGCCGCCTGCCGGCTGAACTGACCGAGCGCTTCGCCGTGCTGAAGAGCGCGCCGTTCTTCCTGGAAGTGTTCGACCACCGCGCCGGCAAGGGGCCGAGCCTTCAGAAGCTGGCCGAGCACCTGGGCATCGACTGCGCCAACGTCATGGCCATCGGCGACCAGGAAAACGACCTGACCATGCTGCAGTTCGCCGGCACCAGCGTGGCGATGGGCAACGCCATCGACGCAGTAAAGGCAGTGGCGCGTTTTGAAACGACCACCAATTCCGACGATGGCGTGGCCAAGGCCATCGAACGGTTCGTGTTGCAGTAAGCCATTGCTCCGGTAGATGCCAACCTTGGTTGGCACACGTAGAAGCAAAGCGCCGACCAAGGTCGGCCTCTACCAAGCCCGCACGATACCCGCGTATAACCGCGCTGTACCACGGTGCAATGGTGCGCGCGGCACGGCAGTGCAACACTGCCGCCCGTCGAAGCCACCCCCTCGCCTCACCCGGCAGTTGAGCGTCTTCTGCTGCCCCTGATCGGCGCGAACCGCGCCGCTCCCCCTTCAACGCAACCGCATTCCAGCCACAGCATCGCCGCCGGTGCTGCCACGCGCTGGGCATGCGCCTGCGTCCTCTTCCCCCTGCACCTGGATCTGGCCATGAACCCTCCACCCACGCCCCTGCTCGCCCTGGCACTCAGCACGGCCCTCGCCGCACCGGCCTACGCCGCCGAAGCCAACGACGCCCCCACCACCCTCAATGCCCTGCAGGTCATCGCCACGCCGCGTGGCGCCGCCGTCGCGCCCACGCAGGTGGTCGGCCCCAACCGCTACATCATCAATGCCGCCGATCTCGATGGCATGGTCACCGGCAACAACGGGCTGGCCATGCTCAAGGCCGTGCCCGGTGCCAGCTACACCGCCACCGATGGCCTGGGCCTGGATATCTCCGCCACCAGTCTGTTCGTGCGCGGCTTCCGCATGAATGAAATGGGCATCACTTTCGAAGGCGTGCCGCTGAACGACAGCGGCTTCCTCTCGCTTACCGGCACCAGCGTGGTGAACGTCGGTGTGCCCGATGGCATCGGCGCGATCACCGTCAGCCCGGGCGGCGCGCCGGTCAGCGTGTTTTCCAGCAGCGCCAACGGTGGCAGCCTGGAATATCGTCTGCGCGACCTGCAGGACACGCCCAGCCTGCGCATCAAGCAGGGCGTGGGCAGCAACCGCACGCTGGTCACCACGGTGTCCGCGCAGACCGGTCAGCTGGGCGAGCACGGCCCGAAAGTGCTGGTCGACCTGCAGCGCGTCTCGGCGGACAAGTACCAGGGCGCAGGCACGCAGGACTTTCTGCGCGGCAACCTGAAGGCGCAGCAGGATGTGGCGTGGGGTGACTTCACCGTCTTCGCCTCCGACAGCAAGGCCAAAGTCTGGGGCTACAACAACATCTCCTTCGACATGATCCGCAAGCTGGGCTGGAAGGCCGACAGCTTCTATCCCGATTACGCGTGGGCGTACTACGTCGCCTCGCCAGAGAACGCGGATAAGTCCTGCGGTGCTTATACCTGCGGCGAGCTGTCCGAACTGATTCCCTACGACACCGGCCAGATCACCCGCGACCGCGTGGCGTCCATCAACCACCGCTTCCAGATCACGCCCGCGCTCAGCGGCAACCTGCAGCTGTACAACGCCAACAGCCACACCCAGGCCACGCTGACCGACCCCACCGTGCCGTCGCCCAACGGCGCACCGTTCTCCGAACAGGTGCAGACCCCGCGCGTGAACCGCCTCGGTGGCATGGCCAACCTGCAGTTCGAGGTCGGCGCGCACACACTCACCGCAGGCTTCTGGCAGGAACAGAGCAAGGCCGCCGCCCGCACCGACTGGTACCAGCAGCCGCTGCTGGGGCAGGGCAAGCCGCTGAAGGCCACCGGCCCGTTCGATGTGTATGGTCCGGCCTTCCTCACCGACAACGCCTCGCGCTGGGTCACCCGCTCGCAGCAGTTCTACCTGCACGATGACATCGCGCTGAGCGACACGCTGAAACTGGGCGTCGGCTTCAAGGCCGTGGATTTCCGCACCGAAGGCGGCGGCCTCGGCGACGCGCCGGATCGCCCGGTATATGGCGCGCTGCGTGCCAAGGACAACTTCCTGCCGCACGTTTCGCTGTTCTGGAGCCCCAGCGAAACGACCGATGCCTTTATCGACATCGCCAACACCATGAATGGCTATCGCGTGGCCCAGCGCGGCAACATCGGCTACACCGCCTCGGCGTGGACGATCAGCGACCAGGACGAGTTCGACCGCGTGGCTGGCACGCTGCGGCCGGAGAAGAACTGGAACTTCACCGTGGGCGCAACGCATCGCTTCGAGCGGCTGACGCTGACGGGTGATGTGTTCTACAACGATATCCGCAACCGCTTGCTGTCGGCGGCCATCGGCACGCAGTTCGCGCAGATCAACACCGTGCGGCTGATGCCGAAGATGCACGTGATTGGTGCGGACCTGGGCATTACCGCGGACCTGAGTGAGCGTGTGCAGTTCTACCAGGGCGTGGCCGTGGCCCGCTCGTACTACGGCAGTGATTTGGTAGTGGGCGATACCGTGTACCCCATCAAGGGCAACGCCCAGCCCGGTTACCCGCAAGTCTCGCTGGTGAGCGACCTGTCCGCACACTTTGGTGAGTGGCGCTTTGGTGCCACCAGCACCTCGTACCTGCGCCAGCCGTTTACGTACGAGAACGACATCCGCGTGCCCACGTTCTGGCAGGTGAACACGTACGCCGCGTACACGCTGGGCGAGAGCAGTGTGCTGCCGGGGCTGGAACTGCGGCTGGATGTGAGCAACCTGTTCAACCGCAACAACATCGGCACCGCCACGATTGCCGGCTCCTCGTTCTCGGGCGATTACCAGACCCTGCAGCGCAGCGCCCCACGGCAGGTGATGTTCAGTACCGCAATGCAGTTCTAACGGCGGGGTCGGATCCCTCCGTGCATGTGGAGGGCTCTGACCCCATCACCGTGAAACCTGCAATCCGGTAGCGCCGGGCCATGCCCGGCGAAATGTCTCCGGCGCACGCATCACCCGGGGTCAGAGCCCTTTGCTCCGCAAAGGGATCCGACCCCTCCCTTTGCCGCACTTTGCACAACCCGCACTGATATTCCGGCACCAACGCAAGGTTCCCACAATGTTGCTGGGGCATGCTGTCCACCATGGCCCATCCCGATCCCGTCTACCTGCCCACCCGCCCGCGTGCCCACGGACGCCCGCGCCCGGTGCCCTACGCGGCGCCGACGGTCGATCTCAAAGCCGAATACCAGTTCTGGCAGGCCTACGAACGCCTCGTGCGCCCCCTCCCGGGCGGTGGCCTTCGCCTGGCCTGGCTGGTCTTCCAGAACGTCTACCGCGCCCGCGAACGCTTCCCCGATGACACCCACGAAGCCGCGCTCGCACGCGTCCTCTTCGGCAGCAACATGACGGCGAAGCGCGCCACCGAGCTGCAGGACCTCTACGGCCTCGTCAGCCGCCGCCTGGCCACCGTCGCTGCCCGGGGTCAGATCCCTTTCCGCAGGAATGGGCTCTGACCCCACCTCACGGCGTATCGTAGAGACGCGGCCCTCCATCCGCGCCAACGCAGCAAACGCCGATGCCTCTGCCCCCAGGTCGGTACCGCATCCTCACCTACCGCGAGTTCCACGATCTGCCGCAGCTGATGTGGGTGGCCGATGAGGCTTCACGCCAGTGGCTGCTCGATTGCCCCTTTGACGATGCGCTGGATGACTACGCAGCCGAATACCGCGTGCACACCGTGGGCACCGATGTGGAAGACGCAGTGGAACCGTGGGAGGAGCACGCACAAGGTCTGCTGCCCATGGTCGGTACCGTGCCAGTAGCTGCCCTCCAGTTCGACGCCACCCACCGCGCCTCCTTCCACATTGCGTAGCACCAAACCCGTAGAGTCGAGCTTGCTCGACTAGGCCACGCCCACCACCTATCCCCCAAACACACAACGCTCCCCCGGCGGCACGCCCTCCACAACGTCCCGCAACCGAGCCTCCAGCCACGACGGCTCCTCGCGCTCCCCCATCGATCCCGCAGGGCCAGGCTCCTCCACCAGCCATTGCTGGAAGCTCTCCAGCAGCCGCGCAACATCCGGCGCACGCGTAAGCGCATCCGACGGCATCCGCAGCAGCACACGCGCGGGCGCGTTCTCCACCTCCATCACCGCCACGCCCTTGCAGCGAATCTCGAACGAGCCCGCGCCATCAGAGCGCGCATGGAACGAAAGCCCCTGCAGTGCCTGGCTCGACGCATAGCCCATCGCCTGGCTGCGCAGCAGTCGGTACTCAACCACCGGCAGCTTCCGGTAAGCCGACACCTCATCGCCTGCAGGCGCGGGCCACTGCATCCACACCGCACCGGCCAACCCCACGCACAGCACCGCCAGGGCGAAATACCACTGCTTCATCCCACACCTCCATCAACCCAAGCCGCCGGGGTCAGATCC
>JAFAFD010000099.1 GCA_023423675.1 Pseudomonadota bacterium
GCCATGTTGGTGGCGATGGTCACCGCGGCCGGACGACCGGCGTTGGCGACGATGGTCGCTTCGCGGTCGTGCTGCTTGGCATTCAGCACTTCGTGCTTCACGCCGGCCTTGGCCAGGTGCTCGGACAGCATTTCCGAGGTTTCGATCGAGGTGGTACCCACCAGCACCGGCTGGCCGCGCTTGGCGCACTCTTCGATGTCGGCCAGCACCGCATTGAACTTGCCCTTGCGGTTGAGGAACACCTGGTCCGGGCTGTCCTTGCGGATGGTCGGGCGGTTGGTCGGGATGACCACCACTTCCAGGCCGTAGATGCTCTGGAATTCGAACGCTTCGGTATCGGCCGTACCGGTCATGCCGGACAGCTTCTTGTACATGCGGAACAGGTTCTGGAAGGTGATGCTCGCCAGCGTCTGGTTCTCGCGCTGGACCGGCACGCCTTCCTTCGCTTCCACGGCCTGGTGCAGGCCGTCGGACCAGCGGCGGCCGGACAGGGTACGGCCAGTGAATTCGTCGACGATGACCACTTCGCCGTCGCGCACGATGTAATCCACGTCACGCTGGTAGATGGCGTGCGCGCGCAGGGCGGCGTTGAGGTGGTGGACCACGGTCAGGTTCTGCGGCGCGTACAGGCCTTCGGTCTCGCCGTCGAGGATGCCGGCTTCCACCAGCAGCTGCTCGGCGTGCTCCATGCCCGCTTCGGACAGGTGCACCTGCTTGCCCTTCTCGTCGACCCAGAAGTCGCCCTCGCCGTCTTCCGCTTCCTGCTTGACCAGGTTCGGCACGACGCGGTTGACGCGGATGTACAGCTCCGGAGAATCGTCGGCCGGACCGGAGATGATCAGCGGGGTACGCGCTTCGTCGATCAGGATGGAGTCGACTTCGTCGACGATGGCGTAGTGCAGGCCGCGCTGGTAGCGGTCAGCCTTGGACAGCGCCATGTTGTCGCGCAGGTAGTCGAAACCGAACTCGTTGTTGGTGCCGTAGGTGATGTCCGAGGCATACGCTTCGCGCTTGTCGCTGTGCGGCATGCCCGGGTAGACCACGCCCACGCTCAGGCCCAGCCAGTTGTACAGCTTGCCCATCTGGGCGGCGTCGCGGCGGGCCAGGTAGTCGTTCACCGTGACCACGTGCACGCCCTTGCCTTCCAGCGCGTTCAGGTACACCGGCAGGGTCGCGACCAGGGTCTTGCCTTCACCGGTGCGCATTTCTGCGATCTTGCCCAGGTGAAGCACCATGCCGCCGATCAGCTGCACGTCGTAGTGGCGCATGCCCAGCACGCGGCGGCCGGCTTCGCGGCAGACCGCGAACGCTTCCGGCAACACCTTGTCCAAGGCTTCACCACCAGCGATGCGCTGCTTGAACTCCGGCGTCTTGGCCTGCAGCTGCTCGTCGGAAAGCTTCTCGATCTCCGGCTCCAGCGCATTGATCTTGGCGACGATGCGGTTGAGCTGGCGCAGCTGTCGTTCATTACGACTGCCAAAAACGCGGGTAAGCAGGCTGTTGATCATTGAAGGAACCGGGTTGGATGGACACAGCGGCCCGGTCTTCCCCCTGGGGATCCGTCCGCCGCAAACGAAACAGGGCGCCTGGCGCCCTGTCGATGGCAACACCCATTGTAGCTTGGGACGGGCATGAGGGGTTTCAACCCTTTGGCGGCCGTGATCGGGGTCGAATCGGCCGCGCTGCGCGCTCGCGGGGCATGGCCCCGCGCTACCGGGCGCAGGCAGGACCTTCGTCCCATGCCTCGGGCCCTGCACGGTGCGATCATCGGGATCTGCCTTCCCGGGAACCTGTGCTCGTGAAAACCCGCCTTGCCGTAGCTCTGTTGATTGCCCTGTCCGCTCCTGCGGTCGCCCTGGCTGCGCCGCCGGCCGCCGCTCCGGCCAGCATGGCCGCCGAATCGGCCGCCGATGCCGCCTTCCGTGCGCTGTACGAGAAGGAGTGGAAGTGGCGCCAGGATGGCGGTGGCGAAGCCAGCGAGGACGAGGATGCGCCGGCCAACGCGACCCGCATGCCTGATGTCGGCCCGGCCGCGCAGCAGGCCCGCCTGAAGGTCTGGGACGAAACCCTGGCCGACCTGAAGAAGATCGACGTCAAGGCCCTGTCGGCCGACAACCAGGTCAACTACGCGATCTACCGCGACCAGGTCTTCAACCTGGCCGAAGCCACGCGCCTGCGCACCTACGAGATGCCGTTCAATTCGGACTCCTCGTTCTGGTCCAACCTGTCCTTCATGGCCCGGCGCGAGATGAAGACCGCGCAGGACTACCGCAACTACATCGCCCGCCTGAACGACGTGCCGCGCTACTTCGGCCAGCAGACCGACAACATGCGCGCCGGCCTCAAGCGTGGTTTCAGCGTGCCGCGCGCGGTGCTGGACGGCCGCGAGGTCTCCATCGCCACCGTCGCCGAGCTGAAGGACCCGACGACCTCGCCCCTGTACGCGCCGTTCAAGAAGCTGCCCGCCAGCATCCCGGCCGCCGAACAGGCCGCCCTGCGCGAACAGGCCGCGGCGGCCATCAGCGGCAAGGTGGTGCCGGCCTTCCAGCAGCTGCGCACCTTCTTCGTCAGCGAATACGTGCCGCAGGCGCGCACCACCCTGGCCGCCGAGGCCATGCCGGACGGCAAGGCCTTCTACAAGCAGCAGATCCACGAATACACCACGCTGGACCTGTCGCCGGATGAGATCCACCGCATCGGCCTGGGTGAGGTGGCGCGCATCCAGAAGGAGATGAACGACATCATCCAGCAGGTGCAGTTCAAGGGCAGCTTCGCTGAATTCCTGACCTTCCTGCGCACCGATCCGCAGTTCTACGCCAAGACCCCGGAAGAGCTGCTGTCGCGCGCGGCATGGATCTCCAAGCGCGCCGATGGCCAGCTCGGCCGGTTCATGACGCTGCCGCGTGCGCGCTTCACCATCGTGCCGGTGCCGCCGGATATCGCCCCGTTCTGGACGGCCGGCCGCGGTGGCATGGGCACCTACTGGGTCAACACCTACGACCTGCCGTCGCGCCCGCTGTACAACCTGCCGGCGCTGACCCTGCATGAGTCCGACCCGGGCCACGCGCTGCAGGGCGCGATCGCCGCCGAGCAGAAGGACCTGCCCGAATTCCGTCGCAACGCCTACATCTCCGCCTATGGCGAAGGCTGGGCGCTGTACTGCGAGAAGCTGGGCGTGGAAATGGGCATCTACGAAACCCCATACGAGGATTTCGGCCGCCTGACCTATGAAATGTGGCGTGCCGCGCGCCTGGTCATCGACACCGGCGTGCACAGCAAGGGCTGGACCCGCGAGCAGGCCCTGGCCTACCTGCGCGACCACACCGCGCTGAGCGAGCATGAAGTGACCACCGAAGTGGATCGCTACATCTCCTGGCCGGGCCAGGCGCTGAGCTACAAGCTGGGCGAGATCGCCATCGTGCGCCTGCGCGCGCAGGCCGAGAAGGAACTGGGCGACAAGTTCGACATCAAGGGCTTCCACGATGTGATCCTGAAGCAGGGGTCGGTGCCGCTGCCGGTGCTGGAACAGCAGATCCAGGCGTACATCGCCGAGCGCAAGAAGGCCTGAGGGTCAGGTGACCCTGATCCGGGGTCGGATCCCTTTCCACCGGAATGGGCTCCGACCCCAATACGCCTCAGCGCTTCACCAGTCGCCCGGCAAACGTCGGCAGCACCAGCAACGTCAGCACCGTGGCGGTGATCAGACCACCGATCACCACCGTCGCCAGCGACTTCTGCACCTCCGCGCCGGCACCACTGGCGATGGCCATCGGTATGAAGCCGACGATGGCCACCAGGGCCGTGGTCAGCACCGCGCGGATGCGGCTGGCGGCGCCATTGATGGCCGCCTGCATCGGCAGGTCGCCGCCCTCCAGCCGCTCGCGGATCGCCTGCATCAGCACCAGGCCGTTCAACGTGGCCACGCCGGAGACGGCGATGAAGCCCACTGCGGCCGACACCGAGAACGGCATGCCACGCAGCAGCAGGGCGAGGATGCCGCCGACCAGGGCCAGCGGCACGCAGCTGAACACCAGCAGCGCTTCCCTGCCACTGCGCAGGGCCATGAACAGCAGGCCGCCGATCAGCAGGAACACCACCGGCACCACCGTGGCCAGCCGCTTCTCCGCGCGCTGCAGGTTCTCGAACTGGCCGCCCCAGCGCAGGTAGGCACCGGCGGGCAACGCCACGTCGGCCACTGCTGCCTGGGCCTCGCTGACGAAGCCACCGAGATCGCGGCCACGCACGTTGGCCTGCACCACCACCCGCCGGCTGCCGTCGCTGCGGCTGATCTGGTTCGGCCCTTCGCTGACGCTGATGCGCGCCAGCGAGGACAACGGCACCACCTGGCCTGCCGGCGTGGCGATCGGCAGCGCGGCCAGCTGGTCCGGATCGTTGCGTGCAGCATCGTCCAGCCGCACCACCACATCGAAGCGTCTGTCGCCTTCGAAGATCCGCCCGGCCGCGGTACCACCGATGCCGGTGGACACCGCATCACTCACGTCCGCCGCGGTCAGCCCGTACTGCGCGGCCGCCACGTGGTCGATCCTGACGTTGAGCGTGGGCAGGCCGGAAATCTGCTCCACCCGCACGTCGGCGGCGCCGTCCACCGCGCGCAGCTTCAATGCCACCTGCTCGGCCACCTTCTGCAGTGCGGTGAAATCATCGCCGTACACCATCACCGCCAGGTCCGTGCGCACGCCGGAAATCAGCTCGTTGAAGCGCAGCTCGATCGGTTGGCTGAACTCGAAACTGTTGCCCAGCTGCTGCCCGGCCAACTGCTCGAAACGCTGCACCAGCGCTTCCTTGTCCAGCGACGGATCGGGCCACTGCGCGCGCGGCTTCAGCACGATCACGCTGTCGGAGATGTTGGTCGGCATCGGGTCGATGGCCGCTTCGGCGGTGCCGGTGCGCGAGAACACCGTTTCCACTTCCGGCTGTTCGGCCAACGATTTTTCCAGCGCCAGCTGCATCGCCAGCGACTGCTCCAGCGACGTGGACGGCACGCGCAGGGCCTGCATCGCCACGTTGCCTTCGTCCAGGGTGGGCATGAACTCGCGGCCCAGCAGCGAGAACGAACCGATGCCCACCACCACCATCATCACCGCACCGGCCAGCACCGTGCGCGGATGCGCGACTGCACGACGGACCACCGGCTCGATGCGCGCACGCAGCACGCGGATCAGTTTCGTCTCGTGCTCGCCGTCGCCAGCATGTGCATCGCCGTCGTTCACCGTGGGCTCGCGCACCAGCAGTGCGGCCATTGCCGGCACGAAGGTGAAGGAGAAGATGAAGGCGCCGATCAGGGCCAGCATGAAGGTGGCCGCCATCGGGTGGAACGTCTTGCCCTCCACGCCTTCCAGGGTGAGGATCGGTGCGAACACCAGCAGGATGATCAGCTGGCCGAAGGCCGCAGGCCGCGCCATCTTCATGGCCGAATCGGAAGCCACGCGGAGGCGCTCCATCGCCGTCAGCGCGCGGCCCAGTTCGGCGCGGCGCTGGCCCAGCATCAGCAGCGTCGATTCGATCACGATCACCGCGCCATCCACCAGGATGCCGAAATCCAGCGCACCCAGGCTCATCAGGTTGCCACTGATGCCAAAGCGGTTCATGCCTATCACGGCGAACAGGAACGACAGGGGGATCACCAGCGCGGTGATCGCCGCTGCGCGCAGGTTGCCCAGCAGCAGGAACAGCACCACCACCACCAGCAGCGCACCCTCGCTGAGGTTCTTCGCCACGGTCCGGATGGTGGCGTTGACCAGCTCGCTGCGGTCCAGCACCGGCACCGCCACGATGGACGGTGGCAGCGAGACGTTCACCTGCTGCAGGCGTTCCGCGGCGGCCTGAGCCACCGTGCGGCTGTTGCCGCCGGCGATCATCAGCGCAGTGCCGAGCACGGCTTCGTGGCCGTTGCGGCTGGCCGCACCCAGGCGTGGCGCGCGGCTCAAGGCCACTTCGGCCACATCGGCCACCCGCACCACCACACCATTGCGCGTGGCCACCGGGGCCTGCGCCAGATCGTCGGTGGTCAGCGCCAGGCCATCGGCACGCACCACCAGGCCTTCGCCAGCGCGCTGCACGAAGCCGGCGCCGGCCTGCACGTTGGAACGCTGCAGGGCGGTGACCAGGTCGGCCAGGCCCAGCCCATGCGCGGCCAGCCGCGCGCTGTCCGGGTGCACGCCGTATTCCTTGACGTAGCCGCCAACCGTATCGACGCCGGCCAGCCCCGGGCTGGAGCGCATCTGCGGCGCGATGATCCAGTCCTGCACGGTGCGCAGGTAGGTGGCGCGTTCTTCCGGCGTGCGCAGCAGGGTGCCTTCCGGCGTGCGGTAGACCTCGCCCGCCTGCCAGCCGGCCGCACCGGGTCTGGCCAGCTGGGCCGGATCGAACGCGGTGAAATCCACCGTCCACATCAGCACCTCGCCCAGGCCGGTGGTGACCGGCGAAAGCAGCGGCGACGCGCCATCGGGCAGATCGTCGGCGGCTTCGCGCATGCGCTCGGCCACCTGCTGGCGGGCGAAGTAGATGTCGGTCGCATCGGTGAAGATGGCGGTGACCTGCGAGAAGCCATTGCGTGACAGCGAGCGCGTGGTGGTCAGGCCGGAAATGCCCGCCAGCGCGGTTTCCAGCGGGTAGGTCACCTGCCGTTCGATCTGTTCCGGCGTCAGCGCCGGTGCCACGGTGTTGATCTGCACCTGGCGGTTGGTGATGTCGGGCACCGCGTCGATCGGCAGCTTGCCCAGCTGCAGCAGGCCGACGGCCGCGAGCAGGGCGGCGGCGAACACCACCAGCCAGCGGTGGCGGACCGCGGTTTCAATGATCAGCTTGAACATGGTCGCCTCCTCAGTGGCCGTGCTCGGCTTCGCCCTTGGCCAGTTCGGCCTTGAGCAGGAAGGCGTTGGCGCCGACGATGCGTTCATTGCCGGTCAGGCCACCGAGGATCTCGATGCGGTCACCGGCACGGCGGCCGGCCAGCACCGGCTGCGCCTTGAAGCCGCCCTCGACCGCGACGAACACCGCGCTGCGGCCATCGACGTTCTGCACCGCATCGGCCGGCACGCTGAGCGCGTCGCCCTGGGCCTCGGTGACCACCACGGCCGACACCGGCGAGCCGGCCGGCGGCAGCGCGGCGTTCACCGGCATGGCACGGATCACCGCCACGCCGCCCTGCTGGCGCACATCCGCGGCCGAGCCGGTGACGGTGGCGCTGAAGCTGCCGCCCGGGACGCTCACTTCCAGCGTCATGCCCGGCGTGACCTGCGCGGCCAGCGCCGGAGGTGCGGTGAACACCAGCTCGTTCATCGCCGGATCGGCGACCTCGGCCACCACGCTGCCGGTAGCGACCACGCCACCCGGCGTGACCTGCACATTGCCGACGATGCCGGCCACCGGGCTGGTGATGCGCACGCGACCGCTGGCATCGGGCGCGCCGTTGGCGGCGGCCTGTGCCTGGGCCGCCGCGGCCTGCGCCTGCGCAGCGATGGCACGTGCATGCGAGGTTTCCAGATCCTGCCGCGCGACCACGCCCTGT
>JAFAFD010000176.1 GCA_023423675.1 Pseudomonadota bacterium
GTGCGCGACGACCCGAACGTCCGCCAGCAGTTCAAGTATGACGACATGCTGGCGTTGGCCGCCCGCGATCTGCAGGTGGGCAATCTGGACGAGGCCGAGCGCAAGGTGCGCCAGGCCATCAAGCTCAAGCCCAAGGGCGTTGACGGGGTGATGCTGATGGCCAGCATCGACGACCGTCGCGGCCGGACGCAGCAGGCAGGCGAGGGCTTCCGCCGCGCCGCCGAGCTTGCGCCGCAGCGCGGTGACGTCCTCAACAATTACGGTGCCTGGCTGTGCCAGCACGGCAATGCCGCCGAATCGCTGGTGTGGTTCGACCGGGCGCTGCAGCTGCCGGGCAGTGCTTCGGCAGGCGGCACGCTGGCCAATGCCGGTAGCTGTGCGCTGGATGCGGGGCAGGGGGAACGCGCCGAGCGTGACCTGCGCGCGGCGTTGGTGATGGCGCCGTCCAACCCGGTCGCGCTCGAGGCGATGGCCCAGCTCAACGTCCGTCGTGGCCAGTTCTTCGAGGCGCGCGCCTTCGCCGAACGTAGGATTGCGGCTGCACCGGCCACACGTTCCGTGTTACAACTTGCGTCTGAAATCGAGGCGCGACTGGGCGATCAGGCGGCATCCGATCGTTATCTGCAGCGGATTCGACAGGAATTTCCGCAGGACGCGGGCTCCTAACCTCCAGGGTTGATGCATTGTGATTGATGACCAGACTGTGAGCGCTCTCGATACTGCGGCCGGCTGCGGCACCCGCCTGCGCCAGGCCCGCGAGGCGGCCGGACTGACTCTCGAAGATGTCGGCCAGCGCCTGCGCATGCCGGTCCAGGTGGTCAGGTCGCTTGAAGAAGAACAGTGGCAGAAGCTCGGCGCCCCGGTATTCGTCCGCGGCCAGCTGCGCAGCTATGCGCGCCTGCTGAACGTGGATATCAGCCAGCTGCTGGAGCAGGCCCAGGTCGGTGCGGTCGTTCCGCCCACCCTGGTCAGCCATACCCATACCCCGCGTGCCCGCCGCATCGCCGAGAACCTCGGCCGGCGCATGCTGTATGTCGGCATCACCGCGGTGCTGGCGGTGCCGGTGTGGTTCGCCACCCGCGGCCACTTCGACAACACCCCGGCGACCCCGAACACGGCCTCGCTGGACGTGGTGCCGGCCGCCGTGCCGGTGGCCCCGTCCTCGGTCGGCAACGAACCGGCGGCCGCCAGTGCCGAGCCGGCCGTTGTCGCCGCCAAGCCGGCTGCCACCCCATACGTGGCCTCGCTCGCCCCGGTGCCGCGTCCGGCCCCGGCCGCCCCGGCTACCGCCAACCTGGACATGCAGTTCAGCGGCGACAGCTGGGTCGATATCGCGGGCCCCGATGGCGGCTCGGTCGAGAAGGCGCTGATCAAGGCCGGCGAGACCCGCAGCTTCACCCCCGGCCAGGTGAGCCGCGTGACCCTGGGCAACGCCTCGGCGGTCCAGGTTCAGCAGAACGGCGCTATCGTCGATCTGACCCCCTACCAGCGAGCCAACGTGGCCCGCTTTCAGGTATCCTCTGAAGGCTCCGTTGTCCCGGTTTCACACTGAGACGCGGTTTCACCACCTTCGATAATCCCAATGGTCCCTCCCTACGGGCGGGGCGAGAGTACGCATGGCGATCGACGATCTGCTCGACGAGCACGAACAAAGTGAACGTGTCCGCAGCTGGCTGCGGAAGAATGGCGCCAGCATCCTCGGTGGCGTAGCGATCGCCATCGGCGCCATTGCCGGCTGGCAGTGGTACCAGACCAACCAGGGCGGCAAGCTGGCCTCGGCCAATGTCGAGTACCAGAAGGCGCTGGTTGGCCTGCAGGAGAACAAGCTGGATGAGGCGGCAAAGGCGGTCAAGGCGCTGGAGGCTGGCCCGTCCAGCATCTACGGCGATCTGGCGGCCCTGCAGCTGGCCAAGGCCCAGGTCGACGCCGGCAAGAACGAAGAAGCACTGGCCACCCTGCGCGGCGTCAAGGTCGAAGGCGACCTGCAGCGCGTGGTTGACCAGCGCGTCGCCCGCCTGCTGGTGGCCACCGGCAAGAGCGACGAAGCGATCAAGCTGCTTGGCAGCGCCACCGACAGCGGCAGCCTGGAAATCCAGGGCGATGCGCTGCTGGCGCAGGGCAAGCGTGACGCGGCCCGTGAGCAGTATGAGAAGGCGCTTAAGACGCTGGACGTGGCAGCACCGCAGCGGCGTGTGCTGGAAACCAAGGTTATGGACGCTGGCGGCACCGTCGCCGCCCCTGCGGAGTCGGTTTGATGAGTCAGAAGGTCATGATTACGCGCGTCGCCTCCGTCCTGCTGCTGGGCATGGCACTGACCGGCTGCAGCACCATGAAGGGCTGGTTCGCCGGTAAGGATGCCGCCGCCAAGAAGGCGCAGGAACCGGCCGAACTGGTCAAGTTCGAGCCGACCCTGAAGGTCAACAAGGCCTGGTCGGTCAACCTGGGCAAGGGCGAGCGCCGCATCGGCGTGCGCCAGGGCCCGGCCGTGGCCAATGGCCATGTGTTCGCTGCGGCGATCACCGGTGGCGTGCACGCCATCGATCTGGAGACCGGCAAGAAGGTCTGGACCTGGGAGCCGCAGAAGGAAAAGAAGAAGGCCAAGCTGCGCCTGTCCGGCGGCCCGGGTGTCGGCGAGAACCTGGTGGTCATCGGTACCCTCGATGGCCAGGTGATCGCGCTGGACATCAACGATGGCAGCGAGAAGTGGCGCGCCCGCGTGCCGGGCGAAGTGATCTCGGCCCCGGCCGTGTCGCAGGGCCTGGTGTTCGTGCGCAGCAACGATGGCCGCGTCACCGCGTTCGAAGCCTCCAACGGCACCCAGAAGTGGTTCAACCCCAGCGAGCTGCCGGCGCTGACCGTGCGTGGCAACGCGCCGGTGGTCACCGGTCCGGGCGTGCTGTTCATCGGCAAGGATGACGGCGCCGTCGCCGCCCTGGCCATGCAGGACGGCCGCACCCTGTGGGACCAGACCGTGGGCAGCCCCGAAGGCCGCACCGAGCTGGACCGCATGGCCGACGTCGACGGCGCTCCGGTGCTGGAAGGCAATACGCTGTTCGTGAGCAGCTTCAAGAACCAGACCATGGCCATCGAAGGCCCGACCGGTCGCCCGCTGTGGGCGCGCGACCACGGCGGTGCCGGTGGCGTGGCGGTGTCTTCGGGCAATGTGTTCGTTACCGACCCCAAGGGCGGCGTGTTCGGTCTGGACAAGACCAGCGGCACCGCGATGTGGTCGCAGACCGGTCTGGCGCGTCGTTCGCTGACCGGCCCTGCGCTGCAGGGTGATTACGTGGTGGTCGGTGACTACAAGGGATACCTGCATTGGCTGCAGGCCTCCGACGGCGCGATGGCGGCGCGGGCCAAGAGTGGCGGTGACGCCCTGCTGGCCCAGCCAATCGTCGTCGACGGGGTGCTGCTGGTGCAGAATGTTGATGGCAAGCTGACCGCATTCCGGTTGGCAAATTAATACGGAGTAATCGCGATGCTGCCTTTGGTCGCCCTGGTTGGACGGCCGAATGTCGGCAAGTCGACTATTTTCAATGCTTTGACCCGCACGCGTGACGCCCTGGTCCATGACCAGCCCGGCGTCACCCGCGACCGCAACTACGGCGTCTGCCGTCTGGACGAGGACAACCACTTCCTCGTCGTGGACACCGGCGGTATTGCCGAGGAAGAGGAAGGCCTGGCCGGCGCTACCACGCGCCAGGCTCGCGCCGCTGCGGCCGAAGCCGATCTGATCCTGTTCGTCGTCGATGCCCGCGAGGGCACCTCGGCGATGGATGACGAGATCCTGGCCTGGCTGCGCAAGCTGTCGCGCCCGACGCTGCTGCTGATCAACAAGATCGATGGCACCGACGAGGACACCGTACGCTCGGAATTCGCCCGTTACGGCTTCAGCGAAATGCTGACCGTGTCGGCCGCCCATCGCCAGGGTCTGGATGACCTGATGGACGAAGTGATCCAGCGCCTGCCCGAAGAAGGCAGCGGCGAAGAGCTGGACAACGATCCGAACCGCATCCGCATCGCCTTCGTCGGCCGCCCCAACGTGGGCAAGTCGACGCTGGTCAACCGCATCCTCGGCGAAGAACGCATGATCGCCTCGGACGTGCCGGGCACCACGCGCGACTCGATCGCCGTGGACCTGGAGCGTGACGGCCGCGAATACCGCCTGATCGATACCGCCGGCCTGCGCCGCCGTTCGCGCGTGGATGAGGTCGTCGAGAAGTTCTCGGTGGTCAAGACCATGCAGTCCATCGAGCAGTGCCAGGTGGCCGTGCTGATGCTGGACGCCACCGAAGGCGTGACCGACCAGGACGCCACCGTGCTGGGCGCGGTGCTGGACGCCGGCCGTGCGCTGGTCATCGCCATCAACAAGTGGGATGGCCTGACCGAGTACCAGCGCGAGCAGGCGGAAACGATGCTGTCGCTGCGCCTGGGCTTCGTGCCGTGGGCCGAGTCGGTGCGCATCTCGGCCAAGCATGGTTCGGGCCTGCGCGAGCTGTTCCGTGCGGTGCACCGCGCGCACGAATCGGCGAACAAGACCTTCACCACCAGCGAAGTGAACAAGGCGCTGGAGATGGCTTACGAGACCAACCCGCCGCCGACCATCCGCGGCCACGTCTCCAAGCTGCGTTACGTGCATCCGGCCGGCGCCAACCCGCCGACCTTCATCGTGCACGGTACGCGCCTGAAGGAGCTGCAGGAATCGTACAAGCGCTACCTGGAGAACTTCTTCCGCAAGCGCTTCAAGCTGATCGGCACGCCGGTGAGCTTCATCTTCCGCGAGGGTACCAACCCGTACGAGGGCAAGAAGAACGTCCTCACCGAGCGGCAGGTCAAGGCCAAGCGCCGCTTGATGAAGCACGTCAAGGGCAAGTGATCCACGAGAAGGCGGCCGCAGGGCCGCCTTTTTCGTGTAGAGCCGAGCCCCCGCTCGGCTCATCGCCCGGCGGATCCCTGCGTGCCGCTGCGCTCGCCGGGAATGGCCCGGCGCTACCGACGGAAATCGACGGGGAAATCGACGGGGAAACCGACGGGGAAACCAGCGGGGTAGAGTCGACTGTCAGTCGACTACCGCGCGC
>JAFAFD010000196.1 GCA_023423675.1 Pseudomonadota bacterium
CTACATAGGCAGTCGACCAACGGTCGACTCTACACAGGGCAGTCGACCAACGGTCGACTCTACCGGAAACAACAACGGGCCCCGCAGGGCCCGTTGTTTCAACGCAGTAAAGCAGGGTACCGCTTAGAAGCGCGCACCGATGCCGAAGCCCACGGTCCACGGGTCAAGCTTGGCTTCGCCCACCTTCTGGCCGGCGACCTTCAGGTCCGGGCGCGAGTGCATGTAGCGGGCATCGGCGCGGGCAAACCAGGTGGAGTTGATGTTCATGTCCACACCCACCGTGCCGATGGCACCCTTGGCGTCCTTCAGGCGGATGTCATCGCCACCGGCGAAGTTCTCGTTGCTGAAGGCCGACTGGAAGTAGCCGACGCCCACGAACGGACGGAACACGTTGTCAGCCTGGCCGAAGTGGTACTGGCCGCTCAGCGCGACCGGCTGCTGCTCGACACTGCCCAGGCGGGCATTGCCCGGACCCTTGACGCGATGGTCGAACTTGTCGGCAGCGCCCCACAGCTCAACGGCCCAGTTGTCGTTGACGTAGTAGCTGAAGCTGACGGTCGGCGCCGGGCCGCCATCAACCTTCTTGATGCCGTCGATCGGATCGTTCTTCGGCTGCAGCAGCGACACGCCGCCAACCACGGCAAAATGCTTGCCCGAGGCGGTGTCTACGGAGCTGCTGTCCTGCGCGAACGCAGCAGGAGCGAAGGCGGCGGAGGTCAGCAGGGCAAGGCTCAGAATACGGATGGAGCGCATGGGGGAAATCTCCTGTTGTTTCTTGTTTTGGGCCCCCGGTTGCGGGGCGATGTCACCGTAGTCGCCTCAACATGAATCGAATCCGACGCGCGTTAAAATTTGGTTTCCATTG
This sequence comes from Pseudomonadota bacterium, assembly GCA_023423675.1. GTDB lineage: Bacteria > Pseudomonadota > Gammaproteobacteria > Xanthomonadales > Xanthomonadaceae > Stenotrophomonas. The sequence goes on from JAFAFD010000196.1 coordinate 866, forward strand.
TTCAGCGGGCAGAGCGAAACCGCTGTTTTATAGGGGTTAATGCATATGCGATTGTTCATGCAGTTGGAGAAAACGTGAGCAGCGATGCGTTGTGCATCGGCCTGCCTGCGCGCGTCGATCGCGATTGCCGTGTGCTCGTGCTGGGCTCGATGCCCGGTGTTGCCTCGCTGCAGGAACAGCAGTACTACGCCCATCCGCGCAACCGTTTCTGGCCGTTGCTTGGTGATCTGTGCGGGTTCGATCCGGCGCTCGCCTACGAGGCGCGGCTGCGCGCGCTGGCCGATGCCGGGGTCGGCCTGTGGGATGTGATCGGCCAGTGCGAGCGCTGCGGCAGCTTGGATGCCGACATCGTGCGTGGCTCGGAAGTCCCCAATGCGCTGCCCGCACTGATCGCCGGCCTGCCGCGGCTGCGCCTGGTCGCCTGCAATGGCGGGGCGGCCTGGCAGGCACTGCAGCGCTGGGTTGTGCCGGATCTGGCGGTAACGCCGGCGCTGCTCGCGCTGCCGTCCACCAGCCCGGCCAATGCCGCGTGGTCCCTGCCGCGCCTGCGCCAGGCCTGGCAGCCGCTGGCTGACGCGCTGGCGACATGAAGCGGACATCGTCGGGACAATACGCTACCCACTGGAAGTGCCCGCAGGCCTTTGGCAACAGCGTGTCCCGGCGGCGTGCGTACTGAAAACACCTGTAACGGTTGGCGCTGGCCCCCTCTGGCCGCACAATAGACGTTTCCCTACACCAGATTGCCGGAGTTATCCCCATGGCCGAAATCAAGGAAGCACTTGTCCTCGATATCGGTGACTACAGCGATATCCCGGTAATCGAGGTGCTTGTCGCCGTCGGCGACACGGTCAAGAAGGACCAGGGCCTGGTGACGCTGGAAAGCGACAAGGCCACGATGGAAGTGCCGTCCTCGGTTGCCGGTGTGGTCAAGGAAATCAAGGTCAAGGTCGGCGACAACCTCTCCGAGGGCAAGGTCGTGGCCCTGATCGAAGTGGCTGAAGGCGAGACTGCCAAGCCGGCCGCTGCTGCCCCGGCCCCGGCCAAGGCCGCTGCCCCGGCCGCGCCGGCCGCCAGCGGCGGTGCCGTTGAAGCGCTGGTGCCGGACATCGGTGATTACACCGACATCCCGGTCATCGAGGTGCTGGTCGCCGTCGGCGACACGGTCAAGAAGGACCAGGGCCTGGTCACGCTGGAAAGCGACAAGGCCACCATGGAAGTGCCGTCCTCGGTCGCGGGCGTGGTCAAGGAACTGAAGGTCAAGGTCGGTGACAACCTGTCGCAGGGTGCCGTGGTCGCCATCATCGAGGCCGAAGGCGCTGCCGCGCCGGCCCCGAGCAAGGCCGCCGCTGCTGCCGCCCCGGCTGCTGCCGAGACCGCCACCAAGGTCGAGCCGGTCGCCGTTCCGGCCCAGCCGGACAAGCTGGCCGCGCGCGAGATCGCCTCGGCCGGTACCCCGACCAGCCCGCCGGTGCAGTTCAACGCCGATGGCGTGCTGCCGGCCAAGGTGCCGTACGCCACCCCGGCCGTGCGCGTGTTCGCCCGCGAACTGGGCGTGGACCTGCTGCAGATCAGCGGCACCGAGAAGGGCGGCCGCATCACCAAGGGTGACGTGCAGAAGTTCGTCAAGGCCGCGCTCAGCGGTGGCGTGCCGGCCGCCGCCGGTGCTGCCGTCGCCGCCGGTGGTGGCCTGAACCTGCTGCCGTGGCCGAAGGTCGACTTCAGCAAGTTCGGCGAGACCGAAGTGCAGCCGCTGTCGCGCATCAAGAAGATTTCCGGTGCGAACCTGGCCCGCAACTGGGCGATGATCCCGCACGTCACCCAGTTCGAACAGGCCGACATCACCGAACTGGAAGGCCTGCGTGTGGCGTTGAACAAGGAAAACGAGAAGGCTGGCATCAAGCTGACCATGCTCGCTTTCCTGATCAAGGCCAGTGCCGCGGCGCTGAAGAAGTTCCCGGAATTCAACGCTTCACTGGATGCCAGCGGCGAGAACCTGACCCTGAAGAAGTACTTCAACATCGGCTTCGCCGCCGACACACCGAACGGCCTGGTCGTTCCGGTGATCCGCGACGTGGACAAGAAGGGCGTGGTGCAGATCGCGCAGGAAACCGGCGAACTGGCCAGGAAGGCACGTGACGGCAAGCTGGGCCCGGCCGACATGAGTGGCGGCTGCTTCTCGATCAGCTCGCTGGGCGGCATCGGTGGCACCGCGTTCACCCCGATCGTCAACGCACCGGAAGTGGCCATCCTCGGCGTGTCCAAGTCCTCCATCCAGCCGGTCTGGAATGGCAAGGAGTTCGCACCGAAGCTGATGCTGCCGCTGTCGCTGAGCTACGACCATCGCGTCATCGATGGCGCCCTGGCCGCACGCTTCACCACGTACCTGTCGCAGGTACTGGCCGACATGCGCCGCGTGCTGCTGTAAGGCACCCGCTTCGCCCCCACCGTGCGGCCGCCGCCCCAGGCGCGGCCCCGTGAACAGATGCAGTGACAGCCCGCCGGCCATGCCGGCCGGGTACGAGGAAAACCACCATGGCCACGATTGAAGTCAAGGTTCCCGACATCGGCGATTACAGCGATGTGCCGGTGATTGAAGTATTGGTCGCCGTCGGCGACACAGTGAAGAAGGACCAGGGCCTGGTGACCCTGGAATCGGACAAGGCCACCCTGGAAGTGCCGTCTTCGGCCGCCGGCGTGGTCAAGGAACTGAAGGTGAAGCTGGGCGACACGCTGTCCGAAGGCGCCGTGGTCGTGGTGCTGGATGCCGAAGGCGCCGCCGAAGCCCCGATCAGGACCGATGCGCCGGCCCCCGCGGCGGCCACTCCGGCCAGCAACAGCAAGCCGCCGGTGACCCCGTCGCACCGCGCCCCGGCCGAGCCGGCTGCGCCGAAGCCGGCGTTGTCCAGCGGCAAGCCGGCCGACATCGAATGCGAAATGGTCGTGCTGGGCTCGGGCCCGGGCGGCTATACCGCTGCCTTCCGCGCCGCCGACGTCGGCCTGGACACCGTGCTGGTCGAGCGCTACGCCAGCCTCGGCGGTGTCTGCCTCAACGTGGGCTGCATCCCGTCCAAGGCCCTGCTGCACGCCGCCGCGGTCATTGACGAAGTGGCCCATGCCGGTGATTTCGGCGTCGAATTCGGCAAGCCGACGATCACCCTGGACAAGCTGCGCCAGTACAAGGAAAAGGTCGTCAACCAGCTGACCAAGGGCCTGGCCGGCATGGCCAAGCAGCGCAAGGTCCGCAGCGTGCAGGGCGTCGGCAGGTTTGTGTCGGCCAACGAACTGGAAATCACCGCCGCTGACGGCAGCACCCAGCTGCTGCGCTTCCAGAAGTGCATCATCGCCGCCGGTTCGCAGGCGGTGAAGCTGCCGAACTTCCCGTGGGACGACAAGCGCGTGATGGATTCCACCGACGCGCTGGAGCTGGCCGAAGTGCCGGGCTCGCTGCTGGTCGTCGGCGGCGGCATCATCGGCCTGGAAATGGCCACCGTGTACGGCGCGTTGGGCAGCAAGGTCACCGTGGTCGAGTTCATGGACCAGCTGATGCCGGGCGCCGACAAGGACCTGGTCAAGCCGCTGGCCGACCGCCTGAAGAAGCAGGGCATCGAGGTGCACCAGAAGACCAAGGCTTCCGGTGTCACCGCCGATGCCAAGGGCATCACCGTGACCTTCGAAGCCGCAGAGGAAGGCCAGGCGCCGGCCCTGGCGCAGGGCACCTTCGACCGCGTGCTGGTGGCCGTGGGCCGCTCGCCGAACGGCAGGAAGATCGATGCCGAGAAGGCGGGCGTGCAGGTGACCGATCGTGGCTTCATCCCGGTGGA
>JAFAFD010000209.1 GCA_023423675.1 Pseudomonadota bacterium
CCGAGCTTACATGGACGTACTTGCAGCGTCCCCTGCCACCGGACCCACCCCGCCAACCCTCAGGAAGCCAGCTTTTGCCGTTGCTCCGGACGTTGCCGTTGATTGAAGCAGGTGCAGGGCTGCAAGCCCTGCCGGACACCCTCCCCTTTACCTCCGGGGAGTGAGCTGCTCGAGGAGTTCCCAGGATTTGAGACCCTTGGCCCCCAGGTGATGGGCCAGCACCCGCCGCATCGGCAGGCGCAGGCTGGCCAGGTCTGTCGCATCTGGCTCGTCGTCCGCCGCCAGTGCCAGCAGCGCCGAGCCCGTTGCCGCCGCCCGGCGTTCACCGCCGCGCTCGCTCAGCAGGCGCTGAGGGCCTTCCTGCGGGTCCAGTTCGTAGCGTGCCGCCGGGTCCACCGGCTGGCCGTCGCTGGCCGTGTCCAGCTCGAAGCCCAACCCCAGCGCCGCCAGCAGCTCACGCTCGAAACGGCGCAGCGTCCATGCCAGGCCAGCGCCCACCGCCAGCCGCGCGCGCGCCTCGCCGTAGGCCAGGTACAGCTCCGGCAGCGGGTCCTGGCGCGGGGCCAGGCGCAGGGTCAGTTCACTCAGGTAGAAACCGGCCAGCATCGCCTGGCCGACCAGGCGCGGGGCCGCGTCCAGCGCCTCGGCACCGCGCAGCTGGGCCAGTTCACCGCGCTGCAGGGCACTGAAGCGTATCCACTGCAGCGGCTGCAGGGCCGCGCGCAGCACCTGGCCCTTGGCGGTGGACACGCCACGCGCCAGCAGGCCGATGCGGCCGTGCTGCGCGCTCAGTACCTCGACCAGCAGGCTGGTCTCGCGGTAGGCCCGTGCATGCAGCACGAACCCGGTGTCGTCCTCGATCAGCATCGAAGCGACCGTCGCGGCTTATTCGTAGCCGAAGGCCTTCAGTGCGGCCTCGTCATCGGACCAGCCTTCACGCACGCGCACCCAGGTTTCCAGGAACACCTTGGCCCCGAACAGACGTTCCATCTGCATGCGGGACTTGGCACCGATGTCCTTCAGGCGGGCGCCGCCCTTGCCGATCACGATGGCCTTCTGGCCTTCGCGCTCGACCCAGATGACCGCACCGATGCGCAGCAGGTTGCCGTCTTCGGTGAAGCGCTCGATCTCCACGGTGGTGGCGTACGGCAGCTCTTCGCCGAGCTGGCGCATCAGCTGTTCACGCACCAGCTCGCCGGCCAGGAAGCGCTGGCTGCGGTCGGTGATCTCGTCCTCGCCGAACATCGGCGGGGCTTCCGGCAGCAGGGCCAGCACGTCGCGGACCAGGGCTTCCAGGCCGTTGCGCTTCTGCGCGGAGATCGGGTGCACGGACGCGAAATCGCGGCCTTCGGTCACCTGCTGCAGGAACGGCAGCAGCGCGCCCTTGTCTTTCATGCGGTCGATCTTGTTGACCACCAGCACCACCGGGATGCCGGCGTCGCGCAGCACGTTGAAGGCCAGGCTGTCTTCTTCGTCCCAGCGGCCGGCTTCGATCACCAGCAGGCCGGCGTCGACGCCTTCCAGCGAGCCCCGCGCGGCGCGGTTCATCACCCGGTTCATCGCCCGCTTCTGCACCTTGTGCAGGCCGGGGGTGTCGACCAGCACCAGCTGGCCTTCCGGGTAGGTGGCGATGCCCAGCAGGCGATGGCGCGTGGTCTGCGGGCGGTTGGAGACGATGCTGACCTTGGCGCCGACGAGGGCGTTGGTCAGGGTCGACTTGCCCACGTTCGGGCGGCCGATGACGGCCACGCTGCCGCAATGATGGGGAGTTTGTTCGCTCACTTGGAATCCAGTTGTTCTAGGACGGCCGCAGCCGCTTGTTGTTCGGCAAGCCGGCGCGAGGGGCCTTCACCCTCGGTGCTGGCGGCAGGGTCCGCGACGTTGCAGCGTACCCGGAAGTGCTTGGCGTGGTCGTCACCGGATTCTGACACCAGTTCGTACTGCGGCAACGCCTTCTGTCGGGCCAGCAGCCATTCCTGCAGGCGGGTCTTGGGGTCCTTCTCCGGCCGGCCGGTGGCCGGCAGGGCCTCCATCGAGGCGGCGAACCAGGGCAGCACGACCGCCCGGCAGGCCTCGAAGCCCACATCCAGGTAGATCGCGGCCACCACGGCCTCGAGGGCGTCGGCCAGGATCGAGTCGCGGCGGTGGCCACCGGACTTCAGTTCGCCCGGGCCCAGGGTCAGCCGCTCACCCAGTTCCAGGGTGCGGGCGATCACCGCCAGCGCGCCTTCACGCACCAGCTCGGCGCGGGCGCGGGTCATCGCGCCCTCGTCGGCCTTGGGCCAGCGCTGGTACAGCGCCTCGGCGACCATCATGTTGACGATGCTGTCGCCGAGGAATTCCAGGCGCTCGTTATGCGGCGCACCGGCACTGCGATGGGTCAGCGCCTGCTTGAGCAGGGCTGGATCGCTGAAAACGTGACCGATCAGGTCACCACGTTGGATGAATTTACTGGGCACCGCTACGAACGAGGTCCTGGGATGATTCGAACTTGCCAACCACGTCGAGGTTGCCCACCAGCGGGCGACGCACTTCGTAATTGACGTTGAGGGTCCAGCCGTTGTCACGACGGTTGAACTTGACGTTGGCCGGCTTCACGTTGTCCGAGTAGTTGATGTACAGGCGCTTGAAGAACAGTTCCTGGATCTGCGCCGGCGCCATGGTGCCGACGCTGGGCTCTTTGGCCAGGCTCTTCATCGCCGAGCGCACGGCGTAGTACTCCTGGTACATCGGGAACAGCTTCATGCCGATGTACAGGAAGAAACCAACCACGATCAGGACCACCAGGAAGGAGGTCAGGGTCATGCCGCGCTGCGTGTTCATCTTCTTCATTGCGTTCTCCCCAGATACGCGTGGATGTGAAGTCAGTTGATGCCCGAGCCGATCCGCGACGGCTGGAAGCCATCCTTGCAGAACCAGCCCTGGCAGTTCAGCCAGATCAGGAACGCACGACCGCGCAGGTTTTCTTCCGGCAGCAGGCCCCAGAAACGGCCGTCATCGCTGTTGTCGCGATTGTCGCCCATCACCAGGTATTTGCCAGCCGGCACGGTCCACTGGCCCTGGCCGCGAGGATAGTCGGTCTCCAGCACGGTGTGGGTGCGGCCCGGCAGGTGCTCGACCAGCAGGTTGGCGCCCTCGCCCTGGCCCTTGTCGCCGGCGTAGATGCCCTTGTTGTCGTACTTCAGCGGCTCGCCATTGAGGATGACGCCGTCGCCTTCGAAGACCACGGTGTCGCCCGGCACGCCGATGACGCGCTTGATGAAGTTCTCGCCCTTGGCCGGATCGTTGTCGCTGTGGCCCGGGAAGTGGAACACCACCACGTCGCCGCGCGACGGTTCGCCGAACGGCACGAACTTGGTGTTGGTGATCGGCAGGCGCAGGCCGTAGGAGAACTTGTTGACCAGGATGAAATCGCCGATCAGCAGGTTCGGCATCATCGAGCTGGACGGGATCTTGTACGGCTCGGCAATGAAGCTGCGCACGATCAGCACCACCACCAGCACCGGGAAGAAGGCGCGTGAGTAGTCCACCAGCACCGGCTCGGTATCCAGCAGGCCGGCGCGCTGGGCGCGGCGCTTGGCCAGGTAAAGCTTGTCGGCCAGCAGGATCAGGCCCGAGGCCAGGGTCAGTACGACCAGGAGGATCTCAAACAATTTCATTCAGGGTCCTTTGCAACGTCACCGGACGAACGGCCCCGAAGGGCCGCTGCGGGCTTACTTGTTGTCCATCTGCAGCACGGCCAGGAAGGCTTCCTGCGGGATTTCCACGCGGCCGACCTGCTTCATGCGCTTCTTGCCTTCCTTCTGCTTTTCCAGAAGCTTCTTCTTGCGCGAGACGTCGCCACCATAGCACTTGGCCAGCACGTTCTTGCGCATGGCCTTGACCGTGGTGCGGGCGATGATCTGCGAGCCGACGGCGGCCTGGATGGCCACGTCGAACTGCTGGCGCGGGATCAGGTCCTTCATCTTCTCGCACAGCTCGCGGCCGCGGCGATCGGCATGGCTGCGGTGCACGATCAGCGACAGGGCGTCGACCTTGTCACCGTTGATCAGCACGTCCACGCGCACGAACGGACCGGCGTCGAAGCGCACGAAGTGGTAGTCCAGCGAGGCATAGCCACGGCTGACCGACTTCAGCTTGTCGAAGAAGTCCAGCACCACTTCGGCCATCGGCAGCTCGTAGCTGATCTGCACCTGGCTGCCCAGGTAGTTGATGCCGAGCTGGCTGCCGCGCTTTTCTTCGCACAGCTTGATGATGTTGCCGATGTACTCCTCGGGGGTGAGCACGTTGGCGCGGATGATCGGCTCGCGGATCTCCTCGACATGGTTGACCGGCGGCAGCTTGGCCGGGTTGTCCATGTTGACGATGGTGCCGTCGGTCTTCAGGACTTCATAGATCACCGTCGGCGCGGTGCTGATCAGGTCCAGGTTGTATTCGCGTTCCAGGCGCTCCTGCACGATTTCCATGTGCAGCATGCCGAGGAAGCCGCAGCGGAAGCCGAAGCCCATCGCCTCGGAGCTTTCCGGCTCGAAGCGCAGCGCCGCGTCGTTCAGGCGCAGCTTGTCCAGCGCCTCGCGCAGGTCCGGGTAGTCCTCGGCGTCGACCGGGAACAGGCCGGCGAACACGCGCGGCTGCATTTCCTGGAAGCCCGGCAGCGGCTTCGGCGCCGGATCGGCGGCCAGGGTCAGCGTATCGCCGACCGGCGCACCGTGGACGTCCTTGATGCTGGCGGTGACCCAGCCCACTTCACCGGCACGCAGCGCCGGCAGCACCTTGCGCTTGGGCGTGAACACGCCGACGTTGTCGACCTGGTGGGTACGGCCGGTGGACATGACCTGCAGCTTGTCGCCGGCCTTGATCTGGCCCTGCATGACGCGCACCAGCGAGACCACGCCCAGGTAGTTGTCGAACCAGGAGTCGATGATCAGCGCCTGCAGCTTGTCGGTATCGCGCGGCACCGGGGCCGGAATGCGATGCACGATGGCTTCCAGCACGTCCTGCACGTTCAGGCCGGTCTTGGCGCTGACCGGCACGGCGTCGGCGGCATCGATGCCGATGACGGCCTCGATCTCGGCCTTGGCGCGGTCGATGTCGGCGGTGGGCAGGTCGATCTTGTTGATCACCGGCACCACTTCCAGGCCCTGCTCGACGGCGGTGTAGCAGTTGGCCACCGACTGCGCTTCCACGCCCTGGGCGGCATCGACCACCAGCAGCGCGCCTTCGCAGGCGGCCAGCGAACGGCTGACTTCATAGGAGAAGTCGACGTGGCCGGGGGTGTCGATGAAGTTCAGGTGGTAGGTCTGGCCGTCCTTCGCGACATACGGCAGCGAGACCGACTGGGCCTTGATGGTGATGCCACGCTCGCGCTCGATCGGGTTCGAATCGAGCACCTGCGCTTCCATCTCGCGGGCCTGCAGGCCGCCGCAAAGCTGGATGATGCGGTCGGCCAGCGTGGACTTGCCGTGGTCGACGTGGGCAATGATGGAGAAGTTGCGGATGTTCCGCATCGAATCAGAAGACATAGGTGGCGGCGGCGCGCGGCGTCGTCAGGGTAACGGTCGATTATCGCATGCCCGGGGCCCCGCCGCGAAAGCGGCCTGATCGGGCCGGGCCCGGAATGGCCGAAGCCCCCCCCGCGCGG
>JAFAFD010000220.1 GCA_023423675.1 Pseudomonadota bacterium
CGGCACTACCGCGCCCGTGGCGGGCACTACTTGCTGCTGACGTACTTCTCGCGGCGGATCTGCGGGTTGCCCAACCCGGCGTCCTTCAGCGCCTCGGCGCAGGCATCGACCATGTCCGGGTTGCCGCACAGGTAGGCGATGTCGGTGGCCGGGTCCGGGGTGAAGCCTGCCAGGGCCTGCTGCACGTAGCCGTGGTGCACGTCCGGGTGCGGGTCGGCCGGCAGTTCGCGCGACAGGCACGGCACATAACGGAAGTTCGGGTGCTTTTCGGCGAAGCTGTAGAAATCTTCGCTGTACAGCAGCTCGCCCGGGCTGCGCGCGCCCTGCAGCAGGACCACCTGCACGCCGCGCTCGGCCATGGCCGTTTCCAGCAGCGGCAGCATCGACCGGTACGGGGTGACGCCGGTACCGGTGGCGATCAGCAGGTAACGGGCATTGTGGTCGCCGGGGTGCAGGCAGAAGCGGCCGTACGGACCGGACGCACTGACCTGGCCGCCGAGGTCCAGGGCCTCGAACAGGGCCGTGGCGGCGCCGCCGGGCACGAAGCTGACGGCGATATCCACCGCCTCGCCCGGGCCCAGCGCGTGGTCATGGAGGGTCGCCAGCGAGTAGCTGCGCTTGGTTTCGGTGCCATCGGCATAGCTGAAATGGACCTGGATGAACTGGCCGGGCTGGAAATCCAGCGGCTGGCCGTCATCACGCACGAACTGGTAGTGGCCGACCGTGGGCGCCAGCATGCGGCGGCCGACCAGCTTGATGGGGAATTGGACAGGCACGACTTTTCGGGACAGTGTGTAGCCGGGGCAAGCCCTCGGGGTCTTCTATAATAGCCCCTCCCCGCCCCTCTCCAGCGCCAGCCCATGGGCGCGAAGGCTTCGAGCTTGGCTTCCCTGAACGATACGGCGCCCGCCCTGCGCGTGCGCGACCTGCGCAAGACCTATGACAACGGCACCCAGGCCCTGAAAGGGGTTTCCCTGGAGGTCGCCCCGGGCGATTTCTTCGCCCTGCTCGGCCCCAACGGCGCCGGCAAGTCCACCCTGATCGGCATCATCAGCTCCCTGGTCAACCTCAGCGAGGGCCAGGTGGAAGTGTTCGGCAGCGACCTGGTGCGCAACCGCAGCGCCACCATGCGCCTGATCGGCCTGGTGCCGCAGGAAATCAACTTCAACCTGTTCGAGAAGCCCTTCGACATCCTGGTCAACTACGCCGGTTTCTATGGCGTGGCCCGCGAGGAAGCGGAGAAGCGCGCCGAAGAGGAACTGAAGCGCGCGCACCTATGGGAAAAGGCGCAGGTGATGAGCCGCACCCTGTCCGGTGGCATGAAGCGCCGCCTGATGATCGCCCGCGCGATGATGACCCGCCCGCGCCTGCTGATCCTCGACGAGCCGACCGCCGGCGTGGACATCGAGATCCGCCGCGACATGTGGCGGGTGCTGAAGGAGATCAATGCCGCTGGCACCACGATCATCCTCACTACCCACTACCTGGAAGAGGCCGAATACCTGTGCCGCAACCTGGCCATCATCAACCACGGCCAGATCGTCACCCAGGGCCCGATGCGTACCCTGCTGGCCAAGCTCGATGTGGAAGGCTTCCTGCTGGACATCGACGGTGACCTGCCCGCGCAGCTGCCGGTGATCGAGGGCGCGACCCTCACCGCGCCGGACCCGCACACGCTGGACATCGACATGCCGCGTGCGATGGACCTCAACCGCGTGTTCGCCACGCTGAACGAGTCCGGCATCCGCGTGCGTTCGATGCGTACCAAGAGCAACCGCCTGGAGGAACTGTTCGTGCGCCTCACCGGCAACCAGGAGACTTCCGCATGAGCGGCACCCCGAACACGCCTGCTGCGCCGATCACCGACGCCCAGCGCAACCGCATTGCCCTGATGACCATCGTGCGCCGTGAAGTGGCGCGCATCCTGCGCATCTGGGGCCAGACCCTGGTGCCGCCGGCGATCACCATGACCCTGTACTTCCTCATCTTCGGCGGCCTGATCGGCTCGCGCGTGGGTGACATGGGCGGTTACAGCTACATGCAGTTCATCGTGCCGGGCCTGGTGATGATGAGCGTGATCCAGAACAGCTACGGCAACATCAGTTCCTCGTTCTCCGGCGCCAAGTTCGGCCGCCACGTGGAAGAACTGCTGGTGAGCCCGATGCCGAATTGGGTGATCCTGTGGGGCTATGTGGCCGGTGCGGTGCTGCGCGGCCTGATGGTCGGCGTGATCGTGCTGATCATCGCCATGTTCTTCACCCCGGTGCGCATTCCGCACCCGCTGGTGACGCTGACCACGGTGATCCTGGGCGCGACGATCTTCTCGCTGGCCGGCTTCATCAACGCGGTGTACGCCAAGAAGTTCGATGACGTGGCGATCGTGCCGACCTTCATCCTGACCCCGCTGACCTACCTGGGCGGCGTGTTCTATTCGGTGAAGCTGCTGCCGGGCTGGGCCGAGGCGGCCACGCACGCCAACCCGATCTTCTACATGGTCAATGCGTTCCGCTACGGCCTGCTGGGCAGCAGCGACGTGCCGGTGTGGGTGGCCTATGCGCTGATGCTCGGCTTCGTGGTGGTGCTGACGGCGCTGGCGCTGTGGCTGCTGCGCCGTGGCGTGGGCATGCGCAGCTGAGGGATGCCTGCAGGGCCTGCAGCCCTGCACCCGCCGAAGCGGTAGTGCCGGCCGCTGGCCGGCAACCTCAACTTCAAAAGCTGGCTATCCGTGGGTTGGCGGGGTGGGTCCGGTTGAGGGGGACGCCGTAAACCCATCCATGGGGGCTTGGTCGCGGCATCCATGCCGCTCACACCCCCTCAACCGGACCCACCCCGCCTTCGACAGACCTCCGCGATCTGTCAGAACGGCATTCTGCTTTGGTGGGTGCCGACCGTTGGTCGGCACGGTGTCGGATATCGATATCTGACAGATGTGTCGACCAACAGCCGCGCATGCGCAGTAGATCCAC
>JAFAFD010000222.1 GCA_023423675.1 Pseudomonadota bacterium
CGCCCGCGACGCCGGTGCGTGAGTTCGTCGCGCCACAACGCGATGGCCGGCGTGGCTTGCCGCTGCTGGAGCAGCCACGCCGCCAACCGGCGCACGCCACGCGAACGGCCGAATGCCGCGGCTTCGATGTATGCATCCAGGTCGGCCACCTCGCGCTCGGCCAGCGCACGCAACGCGGCGCTACGCACCCTGCTTGATGGCGCAGACAATGCCAGCGCGCACTGCGCTTCGATCTCCCCGGGCTCACCGTGCTGCAGAAGATCGGCAAGGGCCAGGTGCGAGACGTGTGGATCGCTGTCAAGAATCGCGTGCGCGCGCAACGCTGCCCGGTCCGGATGACTGCGCAGGGCGACGGCATGGGCCACCCGCCGGGTGCGTGCGTCGGGATGGCCCAGCAGTCCCTCAAGCACTGCCCGGCTGGCAGGCGATGACAGCCCGGCGAACAGGGTTTCCTCCAGCCACGTACGGTCAACGCGCTGCGCATCGCGCAGGCGCACGGCCACCGGCCAGGCTGCCAGCACGTGATGCACCGCGCACTGCGCGAGCAGGTCCATCACCACGTCCTGAGCCACCGCCCGCACTTCGGCCACCCAGTCATTGCAGCGGAGCAAGGCACAGGACAAGGTGAGAGCGCTGGGTACCGCACGCATCATCCGCAGTGCGGCCTCGCGCGTATGGCCGTTGCCATCGGATCCCGCAAGGAACAGTGCCGCCGCGCGCACCTCAAGCGGCGCCTCCGGACAGGCCTGCAGGCAGGAATAAAGCTCATTTTCCCGCGGTGCCCACCAACTGCGCCGGCGCTCATCCATGCCGGACAACCCGCGCGGGTCGAGGGCATGCAACCAGCGCACAGCATCCACGTCATCGTCGACAAAGCCCTTCAGGGTCCGTGTGATCACCGTGCGCAACGCAGCTTCTTGACGACCGGAACGTTCCTTGCTCATTGCATGCTTCCCTGCAGATGCTGCCAGAGTGCCGCACGCGCAGCGGCAAGGCCAGATGCCCCATGGCGCGACCACCGCCGGTAGCGCAGAATCGGCCAACACCATCGAACCGGGGATTCCATGTCGCACCGTCGTCTCGCCCTGACCGCCCTTGCCCTCGCCTGCCTGCTGCCCGCCCTGGCCAGCGCCGCCACGCCCTACCGCAGCCCGCAGCAGATCCTCGATGCGTCGGCGGCCAGCGACTGGCGCACGCCGGACCCGGCCAACCTGCTGTACATGGATCTGCCGGCCGGGCGGGTGATCATCGAGCTGGCGCCGCAGTTCGCCCCGCGCCATGTCGCCAACATCCAGACCTTCGCCCATGAGCACTTCTGGGACGGCACCAGCATCTACCGTTCGCAGGACAACTTCGTGGTGCAGTTCGGCGATGCCGACGCTGATGACGCGGCCAAGGCCAAACCGTTCGGCAGTGCCGCGCGCAAGCTGCCGGCCGAATTCGAACGCGCCAGCGCCGGCCTGAAGGTGAGCGTGCTGCCCGACCGCGATGGCTGGGCCGCGCAGACCGGTTTCGTCGATGGCTTCCCGGTAGGCCAGGACCCGCAGGCCGGCAAGGCCTGGCTGGCGCACTGCTACGGCATGCTCGGTGCCGGCCGCAGCAATGAGGAAGACAGCAGCATCGGCGCCGAACTGTACGTGGTGACCGGGCAGTCACCGCGCCAGCTGGACCGCAACATCACCGTGGTCGGCCGCGTGCTCAAGGGCATGGAACTGCTCAGCGCGATCCCGCGCGGGCCGGCGCCAATGGGTTTCTATGAAGACCCGAAGCTGCGCACGCCGATCGTCTCGATCCGCCGCGCCAGCGACGTGCCGGCGGCCGAGCGCGCGCCGATCCAGGTGCTGCGCACCGATTCAAAGACCTTCGCCGATACGGTGGAAGCGCGGCGCAACCGCGTGGATGATTTCTACAAGCGCCCGGCCGGGCACATCGACCTGTGCAACATTCCGGTGCCGGTGCGGTAGCGCATCGACTTTTCTCAGCTGACGCGAGCTGAAGGCGATTCATCGTTCATGAGCGTTACTTTTCTTTGCCCGCGCAAATAAAATTAACAAAAAGAACCGCGCCGCCGTCCGCGAGCCGGCGCTGCGCGCCGGTTCCCTGCGCTCCTCGGTCCGTCGAGGGACGGCGCGGAACTCGCTGCGCTCAGACACCCGCGCCTCTTCGCCCTCGCCGGACCTGAGGTGCTCGGCTCGCTCCAAGGCGGACCCAGATCAAGATCCACAGCCGCGCGCGCAAGCATCGATGACGCCGCCGGGCAGCGCCCGGCATCACCCGTGCGTGGGCGCGCTCAGCCCTTCTGGCTGACGGCCACGCTGCCGAGGATCAGGCCGCCGGCAATCAGCATCTGCAGGGTCACCGGCTCGCCGAGGAACAACCACGCGAACGCCGCGCCGAACAGCGGGATCAGATAGGTCACCGTCGACGCTCGCGAGGGGCCGATGCGGCCGATCAGGCGGTAGAACATCAGGAAGGCCAGGCCGGTGCAGGCCACGCCCAGTGCGATCGCTGCGCCCCAGGCCTTGCCCGGGATCGCCGCCTGCGGCCAATGCGTCACCGCCATCGGCAGCATCCACAGCGAGGCGCAGCCCAGCGTCGCCGCAGCCGCCGCGGCCGACGGCAGGCCGGTCATGTGCCGCTTCACCAGGTTCACGCCCAGCCCGTACAGCAGCGAGGCCGCAGCGCCGGCCAGCACGGCCATGCCGATGCTCAGGCCCGATACCTTGGCCGTGGCCAGCACCACCACGCCGGCAAAGCCGACCAGCAGCGCACTGGCGCGACGCACGCCGATCTTCTCGCCGAAGAACAGGAAGGCGATCAGCGCAGCAAACAGCACGGTCATCGCATTGCAGATCGCGCCGATGGCCGCTGGTGCCTGCTCGGCCGAATAGGCGAACAGCACGAACGGCAGCGCCGAGTTGATCAGGCCGATCGGGGCCAGCCACAACCAGCGGCGCGGCGGGAATTGCGCACGCGCGCGCCACAGGAACGGCATCAGCACCAGCGCGCCCAGCACCAGACGGACTTCGACCAGCGCGAACGGGCCGAACGAGGGCACGGCCACGCGCATGAACAGGAATGAGCAGCCCCAGATCGCGCCCAGCAGGGTCAATTCCAAGGGGTGCGCCAATCGCGTTCTGCCACCTGCGGTACCGCGTTCATGCCCTGCCTCCGTCCTGCGCCTGCGCTGTATCTGGGCCGACAGGATCATCCGCAGACGCCCGCTGCACAAGCGCGTAGTATCGCTGCCAGCCACAAATATGGTTTGAGGCTCGACATGCAGCTACGCCCTTCCCTGCTCCCCGCGCTGGCCGTGTTCGCGGTGGCCGCGCGCCACCAGAACTTCGCCCAGGCCGCGCTGGAGCTGCACCTGACCGCCAGCGCGGTCAGCCACCACGTGCGCCGCCTGGAGGAGGTGCTGGAGGTGCGCCTGTTCCTGCGCCACGCGCGCGGCGTGCGCCTGACCGCCGAGGGCCGGCAGCTGGCCGACGCCGCCAGCGCCGCGTTCACCGATGTCGCCGCCGTGGCCCACCACCTGCAGCCGGATGCGGACAGCGTGCCGCTGCGCATCGCCACCCTGCGCTCGCTGTCCTACTGCTGGCTGCTGCCGCGCCTGCCGCGCTTCACCCAGGCCTACCCGCACATCCGCATCGAACTGCACACCGGCAGCGGCCTGGACCGCTACGACGAGAACGGGCCGGAGGTCGGCATCCGCTACGGCCTGGGCCAGTGGCCCGGCCTGCATGCGCAGCACCTGATGGACGACAGCCTGTTCCCGGTGGCCTCACCGGCCCTGCCCGGCGTGGAAGCGCTGCAGGACCCGGCGCGCATCGCCGAGCTGCCGCTGCTGACCGATCTCTCGCCGCAGGGCTGGCGCGACTGGTTCCGCCATGCCGGCGTGCGGCCGCCCTCGCCTTTGCCGCCGATGCATACCTTCGCCGACAGCACCGACGCGATGCGCGCGGCGGTGTACGGCATGGGCGCGGTGCTGGCGCGCACGCATGTGGCCCAGCCCTACCTGCAGCGCTATGAAGTGGTGCGTCTGCCCGGGCCGGCACTGAAGGCGCGCTATGCCTACTACGTGGTGCATGCCGAGGCGCAGCCGCCCAGCCCGGCCGCGCGGTTGTTCATCGATTGGCTGCTCACCCAGGCGCAGGACGAACGCACGCCGATTCCGGCCCTGCCCGACAGCCTGCTCGGCCGCCCGCCCACGGTCGGCTGACTGCACCGTCACCCGGTCTTTGCCCGCCGCTGGCTAGGCTGCAGGCAACCCCACACCGTGTACCTGCCATGGCAATGCTGCGACTGCGCATCACCGGAACCGAAGACGACGCCCGCGCCATCAGCGATCTGCTGCTGGGCCTGGACGGCATCGAACATGTCGAAGAAACGGACGACCTGATGCCGCACATGGATGACGACGACTCCAGCTCGGCCGGGCTGTCCGATGACATCGGCCCGGGCATCCACGAACTGGAAGTGGAAGTCGGCAACGAAAGCACCGCGCAGAAGGTGCGCGATGCGGTGCAGGAGCTGGCGTTGGAACTGGATGTGTTCGTCGAATACGAGACCGACGAAGGCTGAGGGCTTCGCCCGGCATGGCCCCGCGGTACCACAGCCCTGAGATTAGCCGGGGAGGGCCCGGCATTTCCCC
>JAFAFD010000297.1 GCA_023423675.1 Pseudomonadota bacterium
GCCACGAGGGGCTCCGCCGTTCGCAGCCTACGGCGAAGCCGCGCACTTCGGCAGGCAGCAGAGCAGTCGACTGACAGTCGACTCTACCAGTCGACTCTACCGCGCGGGCGCGGGCGCAGGTGCCGCCGCAGGCTCCGCCGCCGTATCCACCCGCGCGATCACCGACATCCCCGGCCGCAGCCGCGCCGCCAGCTCCTGCCCCGGATCAATTGAAATCCGGATCGGCAACCGCTGCACCACCTTGGTGAAGTTGCCGCTGGCATTGTCCGGGCGCAGCACACTGAACTCCGAACCAGTGGCCGGCGCGATCTGCTCCACGTGGCCATGCAGGCGCTGGCCCTTGAACGCATCCACCGAGAACGTCACCGGCTGGCCGATGCGCATCTGCCAGGTCTGGCCTTCCTTGTAGTTGGCCACCACCCACAGCGCCTCCGGCACCAGGAACAGCAGCTGCGAACCGGCCGCCACATACTGGCCCACGCGCACGCTGGCTTCGCTGATCTGCCCGTCGCGCGGCGCATGGATGACCGTGTTGGCCAGGTCGATGCGGGCCAGTTCCAGCTGCGCCTGCGCGCTTTCCACCTGCGCCTCCAGGCCCTTGCGCGCCACCTGGGTCGACACCAGGGTCTCCTCGGCGATGCGGATCTGCGCCTGCGACTGCTGCACGCTGGCCTGCGCTGATGCCTGGGTGGTGCGGAACTTGTCGCGGTCGTTGATCGACACCAGCTGCTGTGCGGCCAGTTCCTCATAGCGCTTGGCTTCGTTGCGTGAGCGCTGCAGCTCGGCCTGGCCGGCCGACAGCGTGGCGCGGGTTGAAGCGATCTGCGCGCGGTTCTGCGCCTGCGACTGGTCCGAGTTGGCCAATGCTGCGCGCGCGCTGTCCAGCGTCGCCTCGGCCTGCGCCACCTTCTGCGCGTAGATGCGGTCGTCGATGCGCAGCAGCGGCTCGCCCTTCTTCACGTGCTGGAAGTCCTTCACCAGCACCTCGGTGACATAGCCGGCCACCTGCGGCGCCATCACCGTGATCTGCCCGCGCACGTAGGCGTTGTCGGTGACCATCACGCTGCTGGTGAACGGCCACAGGTTCCAGGCACGCAGGATCAGCGCGATGCCCAGCAGCGCCACCACCACCATAACCACCACGCTGCGTGAGCTGGGCTTGAGGTATTTAGGTGCCGCCGCCGGCGCGGCAGGCGTGGGCGCAGGCGCGGCGTCGGTCGGCGGCGGTGGGCTGACGTTCTCGGGGGCGTCGCTGTCGGGGCGGGGCGGTAGCGGGGACATGGCGGCGGGCTCAGTGGGGCGGGGCGGCGGTGGCCGCAAGGGGCGGAGACGGGTGGCGCTTGTGCCATTGCTTGAGCACGGCGGTGCGCAGCGACAGCAGCAGCAACCAGCACAGGAAGCCGATGGCCAGCCAGCCGCTCAGTGTGAACACATCATTGAAGGCGCGCACATTTGCTTCGCGGCGGGCCGTGGTTGCCAGCTGCGCGGTGCCCTGCGCGCTGCGCAGCACCGGGTCGGTGATCTGCGCGGCGTAGATCTGCTGCTGGATGCGCAGGCGCTGCGCGACCACCGGGTCGGCCGGGTCCAGCTGGCTGGTGATCGCGCTGGAATACAGCTGCTCACGGTGCAGCTGGAAGGTGCCCAGCACCGCCGAACCGGCCAGGCCACCCAGGGTCTGGGTGATCGACAGGGTGACCAGGAAGGTGATCATATGGTCTACGCCCTGTTTCAGCGCCGCGGAAATACCGAGCATGATCAGCGGGCCCATGAACATGCCGGCGCCGACCGAGGCCAGGAACTGGCTGATGTAGAAGTCCTGCGGCCGGT
This sequence comes from Pseudomonadota bacterium, assembly GCA_023423675.1. GTDB lineage: Bacteria > Pseudomonadota > Gammaproteobacteria > Xanthomonadales > Xanthomonadaceae > Stenotrophomonas. The sequence continues at coordinate 1,828 of JAFAFD010000297.1, forward strand.
CCAGGCTGGTCCTGCTCTGGTCGAAGAACGCGGCGGTACCCAGCAGCAGGATGGCCATCAGCAGCTGGGCGATCAGCCGCTTCGGACCGAAGGTGAGTGAGGCACCGGCGATGCCGACGATCACCCCGGCCAGGATCACCACGAACAGCGGGCGCATCTGGTCCGGGCCCATTCCCAGCGTGCGCATCAGGTTGACCACGCCGTAGGACTGTTCGGTGGTGAGGAAGCGCAGCAGGAACGCGCCGACGATGAAGTGCAGCACCGGCAGCGTGGACAGCCAGCGGATCTGCAGCAGCGGGTTGCGCCGGTAGTGCTCGATGACCAGTGCCGTGGTGGCCAGCGCGATCGAAGCGACCAGCGCCCAGCCCAGCCACGGCGTGTTCAACCACCAGCGCGTGTAGCCCTGCGCCAGCACCACCACCAGCAGCGCCACGGCCGGTGCGAGCAGGGCGAAGGTGAGGAAGTCCAGCGGTTCGAACGCCTTGATCTGTATGCCCGGCGGCAGCTTCAGCACCACCACCGCGGCGAACGCGCACAGCGCCAGGCCGGCCTCGAACGAGTACAGCTGGTGCCACTGGCCGGTATCGACCAGCGTCGGCGAGACGATCCAGGCGATCGGCACCGCCAGCTGCGACAGGCCGACACCAATCACCAGCAGGTTGCCGGTGAAGCGCCGCGGCAGCGCCTGCAGCATGTACAGCGTGCCCAGCGTCGAGCACGCCGCGCCGGCAAAGCCGCTGGCCGCGCGGGTCAGCAGCGTGGTCTCGTAGCTGCCGACGAACAGGTGCAGCACCGCCAGTGCCGCATACAGGCCCAGGCCGATCTCGGCGAACAGGCGGATGCCGTACTGCTGGCGGAACTTGAAGGCCAGCAGGTTGGCGGTGACGTTGACCATGGCATAGGCCGCCACCAGCCAGCTGCCCTGGGTGGGCGTCAGCGCGAGCTGGCCCTGCAGGAAGGGCAGGTTGGCGGTGACCAGCGCATTGCCCAGGCCGCCGGTGATGGCCACCAGCAGCGAGACCAGCGCATAGGCCGCGCGGCGGTACGGGGGGTGCCAGGGCATCGAGGCCGAACCGGGCATGGTCGGCTTCTCGTGCTCCTCCCAGTCCGGAACCGGCTTGAGATACGGCTGGACCATCAGTGCCCCTGGTTGGCTGCTCCCTGGAGGCCGCCGCGCAGCAGCTGCAGGGCGCGCCCGGCCAGCTGGGCACGCTCTTCGCGGGTCTTGCCGCGCAGGGCTGCGCCCAGCATGCCCGAGATCAGTGAAATATCCGTCTTTTCCAGGTCCGGCCGGCACAGGCCGGCGGCCTTGGCGCGGGCGATCGGCGCTTCCAGCAGGTCGCGCACGGTCTCGCGCGCGATGCGCATGGCGGCCACGTCCGAATCCACCGCGCGCCAGTAGTCGGCCAGCGCCGGCGAATCGATGATGCGCTGGGCCATGCCCTCGAAGACCTCGAACAGGGCGTCGTCGCGGTCGCCCAGCTGTTCCACCTGGCGGCGGATGCGGTCGACGGTCCGCTGCAGCAGCGCCTGGATCAGCGCGGTGCGGTCCGGGAAGTTGCGGTACAGGGTGGCGCGGCCCACCTGGGCGCGTTCGACCACCAGGTCCAGTGGCGCGGTGACGCCGTGTTGGCCGAACACATGGTCGGCGGCGTCAAGGATTAGGGCACGGCGGGCAGCAGCATCGGCACGTTGGGTGGTCATGGCTTCATTATCGGACACATGTGTCCGGATGGCGAGACGGTGAGTGACGGGAATGTCCGTTTGTTGCTCTACGCACATCTTTGTAAATGCGGCGTGAAGATGATGCCCGTGGGACCGCGCCCATAAAAAACGGGGGCCATGAGGCCCCCGGGAGAGAACGGCGATGAACGTCGCCAGGAAATGGTTGGCTGGGACCAGTAGATCCACGCCATGCGTGGATGACCTATCGCATGCGTGGATGCCCGATCAGAAGTACGCGCGGATGCCGAAGGCGACACCACGGCCCGGCAGCGGCGAGTAGTCACGCAGCAGCGAGGTGTGCGGACGCACTTCGCGGTTGGTCAGGTTGCTGCCATCCAGGAACACCTCGTAGCTGTTGCTGTCGCTGCGGTCCCAGCGGTACGCGAAGTGCGCATCGACCAGGGTGTAGCCGTCGCTCGGCTCCTCGTTCTGGGCCACATCCTTCTGACGGCTGTAGCGCACCGCGCCGACCGAGGCACGCCAGCCGTCCTTCGCCCAGCGCAGGTCGGCGCCCACTCGGGCCGGGGCGATGCGCGGCAGGTAACCGGTGTTGGCCAGGTCCACGCTGTAGTTGTGGTTGTGGTCACCGTGCGGCACGGCGATGTCCAGCGTGCGGCTGCCGCTGCCATCCAGCTTGGCCTGCACGTAGTCACCGAACACGCGCAGGTCCCAGTCGCCGGCGTTGCCTTCGAACAGGTGCACCAGCGCCTCGGCCTCGGCACCCTTGAACACCGCATCCTGCTGCGTCCAGGTCCGCACCGGCAGCCCTTCGGTGATGCCGGTGTCGGCCAGGTAGATGAAGTCCTTGAACTTGGTCTGGTAGATCGCGGCGGAGAAGTCCAGGCGGTCGCTGTGGGTGTGGATGCCCAGCTCGACGCGCTGGCCGCGCTCGGTCTTCAGGTCGGCATCGCCGATTTCCAGCGAACGGGTGGCGATGTGCGCGCCGGCCGCGTACAGCTCTTCATTGGTCGGTGCCCGCTCGGAGCTGTCCACGCCGATGCGCAGGTCGACCGCATCGTTGAGCTTCCAGATACCGGCGGCGGACAGGTTGGTGGCGTCGAACTTGCGGCGACGGTAGTCACCGGTCGGGTCCAGCTTCACCTGGTCGTGGCGGCCGCCCAGTTCCAGCTTGAACGGGCCGAACTGCTTTTCCTGCAGCACGAACAGGCCGGCGTTCTTCGTGTTGGTATCCGGCACGAACGCTTCTTCGCCCTTGGCGCCGAAATCGCTGTTGCCGAACTGCAGGCCGAACGCGCCGTCCCAGCCGCCGATCTGCTGCTGCACGGCTTCCAGGCGGGTTTCGATGCCGCGGTTGGTGAAGCGGGTGGACGGCGTGCCGGCTTCCAGCTCCACGTGTTCGTAATCGGTGTAGGCCACGCGTGCATTGACGTTCTTCAGGAACGAGACCGGGTTGTAGATGCCGGCCTTGGTCTCGAAGCGGTTCTGCACCATGTCGATGCGGACGTCATGCTCGTCGCCTTCCTCCTCCTCGTCGCCATGGTCGTGGTCATGGTCGTGGTCATCGCCATCGGCATGCACGTGGGCGCCGTTGGGAATGCCGTAGTTGGTGCGGTAGGTGCTGGCCGACACGCCGAAGTAACCGCCTTCGCCCAGCCAGGTGGCACCGACGCCACCGGCGCGGGTACGGATGGAGCTGTTGTCCAGGCGGCCGCGGCGCGGCTCTTCGCCTTCCTCGCCTGCGTGGTCGTGATCGTGGTCTTCGTGATGGTCTTCCAGACTGTCGATCACCGCGTAGCCCGGGATGCGGTAGTCATCGCCGTTGCGGACCAGGCCGTCGACGTGCAGCACGACGTTGCCGCTGACGCCGTCGAGGCGGAACATGCCGCTGCGCTCGTCGTTGACCGAGTTGCCACGCAGTTCGGCGCGGCCGCTGAGCGGACGGTCCGGCAGTTCGCGGGCGATGCGGCCATCGACCACGTTCACTGCGCCGCCGATGGCGCCGCTGCCGAACAGCAGGGTAGCCGGGCCCTTCAGCACTTCGATCTGGTCCGCCAGGAACGGCTCGATGCTGGTGGCGTGGTCGGCGCTGACGGTGGAGGCATCCATGTTGCCCATGCCGTTGGACAGCACGGCCACGCGCGGGCCTTCCTGGCCGCGGATGATCGGGCGGCCGACGCCGGGGCCGAAGAAGGTGCTCTGCACGCCGGGCAGCTTGGCCACGGTGTCACCCAGGGTGCCGGCCTGCTGCTCGTCCAGGCGCTCGCCGGCCAGCACGTCCACCGGCCGGGCCAGCGACTCGGCATCGCCCTGCAGCGGCGAGGCGGTGACCTGCACCGACGACAGCTCGGTCAGGTGGCGGTCACGATGGGTGTCCTGGTCGGCGGCGGCAAACGCGGCCGACGGCAGCAGGGCGGCGAGGGCCAGGGCGAGGGAATGCGGCTTGAAACGTGGGTGGTGAGAGGGCATCCGGTGCTTCCTTTGTTACATTGTATCAATCGGGTGGCGCACGTATCCCGTCGTGGGACAGGGGGAGGGAAACCGTGCGGGTCGGGGACGGATGTTATATTATTCCATAACGATTCGCCGACCCTGCTGGAAGTCATGTCCCTGTCCTCCTCCTTCCGCCGCCTGCTCGACCGCTTCGGCGCCACCGGTTCGATGCTGTGCGCCGTGCACTGCGCGGTGATCCCGGTGCTGCTGGCGATCGCCCCTTCGCTGGGCCTCTCGTTCTGGCTGAGCGACGGCGTGGAAATGACCCTGGTCGTGTTCGTGACCCTGCTTGGCCTGTTCAGCCTGGTTATGGGCTACCGCCGCCATGGCGCCCTGCGCGCGCTGGGTTTCCTGCTACCGGGCCTGGTCGCCCTGTGGGCAGGTGTGCTGGTCGATGCGTTGCACCACAACGCCGTGCCGCACGCGGTGGTGATGACCCTCGGTGGCCTGCTGGTGGGCGTGGCCCACCTGGTCAACCTGCGCCTGAACCACGTCCACGTCCACGACGCCAGCTGCGCGCACTAGGCGCGTCGTGTTAGGCTTTCCGATCGTGCGCGGGGGCGTCCAGCAAGACGGCCCCGCCGAACCCGTGTCAGCACGGGGTAACCAGATTTCACACTTTAGGAGTTGAAGACATGGGTAAGGGTGACCGCAAGACCGCCAAGGGCAAGCGCTACAACGCCAGCTACGGCAATGCCCGTTCGCACACCGCGAGCAAGGTCGCTGTAGGCGCCGGTGCCCCGGTTGCCAAGAAGACCGTGGCCAAGGCTCCGGCCAAGAAGGCTGTGGCGAAGAAGGCTGCTGCCAAGGCCTGATCCGGCCGGGTACGTGGTCCAAAGAAAAACGCGGCGCCTGGCGCCGCGTTTTTTTTGTGCCCGGTGTTGCTGCCCGGCGGATGCTGCGCCGTCAGCGCAGCGCCTTCTGCAGCGTCTCGGCGTTGCCGTCGTTCGGCGCGGCCGGTACCTGCAGCAGCTGCGCCAGCAGCGGATAGACGTCCACATTGTCGAAGCCGTCGATCACCAGCCCCTGGCGGAACGACGGACCGCGCGCGATGAACACGGCGCGCATCGAGGGCAGGGCGTTGTCATAGCCGTGCGAGCCACGATCCTGGTGGGTGCGCGTGCTGATCCGCTCGGCGTGCAGTGCGTCCCAGCCCTCATCCATCTGGCAGACGATGGGCGGCACGCGCGGGTGCGAACCGTAGTGCCAGCGCGCCGGCAGCGATTCCTTCTTCCAGCATTCGTAGTGGGCGTGGCGACCGAGCAGGGCGCGCTCGGCCTGTGCCTCGCGGCCGGCGACCGGCGCGAAACCGACCGACTGGCCCTGGCTGACGTTGCGCGCGATGGACGGATCGGCCATCGACTCGGTGGACACCACATGGCCCTCGGCCACGCTGGCCATGCCGTGGTCGGAGACCACGATGACGTTGGTGGTGGCCTCCAGCCCGCTGGCTTCCAGGCCATCCAGCACCTGGCCGACGATCTCATCCGCCTGCACGATCGCATCGCGGTACTCGGTCGAATCGGGGCCATGGTTGTGGCCGGCCTTGTCGACGTTTTCCATGTACAGGGTGGTCAGCCGCGGTGCATCGGCATCGGTCTGCGCCAGCCATTCCAGCACCGTGCGCGCGCGCTGCTGCAGCGGTTCCTTGCTGTTGTAGACCTGCCACTGGCTGGGGCGGGTCCCGTCGATCTCGGCTTCGCTTCCCGGCCAGGACGTGGTCGCAGTGCGCACGCCGACCTTCTCCGCACCGACCCAGATCGGCTCGCCGCCCCACCAGCCACTGTTGGTCACCGCCTCGCGGTCGCCCAGGCTGAAGCGGCCGAGCTGGGCATCGTCCATGCTGTTGTTGACGATGCCGTGGTGGTCCGGGCGCAGGCCGGTAACGATGGTGTAGTGGTTGGGGAAGGTCAGCGACGGATAGGAGGGTGTCATCCAGCGCGCCCGCACGCCGCCATCGATGATGCGCTGCAGGTTCGGAGTGAGCCCCCGGTCCAGCGCATCGGCACGCAGGCCATCGATGGAGATCAGCAGCAGTTTCGGCGGCGGCGCGTCGGCGCGCGCAACCGGCGCGGACGAAGAAGGCGTGGTCGTGCAGGCCGCCAAGGGCAGCAGCAACGCCAGCGAGCAGGTCAGGCGTACGGAAGTCATCCGGCAATCATAAGCCGCAGCAATGACGCACCCAAGACACGGCGCGCAGAAGCGCGTGTCGACCAAGGTCGACACCTACTAACAGCCGCGTGTCCCAGTAGATCCACGCCATGCGTGGATGAAGCACTCGATATCTGACAGATGTGCCGCCCAACGGTCGGCACCCACCAACAGCCGTCGGCCAACTGTCGAAGGCGGGGCACTGTGGGTTTGCGGGGTGTGAGCCGCATGGATGCGGCGACCAAGCCCCCATGGACGGGTTTACGGCGTCCCCGCAAACCCACAGTGCCCCGGCATCCCACGGAATGCCGCTCTGGCTCTGGCCGTTGCCTTGGCTTGCAAGCAGGTGCAGGGCTGCAAGCCCTGCCGAAAAACCCCTTAACCCGCCGGCGGGCAGTACGCCTTGATCGCCGCTTCGGCCAACCCCTTCTGCGCGCTGCGCTGCTCCGGCGTCAACGCGGTATCGGCCTTGCCGTCCCCGTCGGTGTCCTGCATGACCTCCCCGTTGCCGTCCAGCAGGGCCACGTTGGCGCGGGCGGTGCTGCACTGCTCCGGCACCGGCTTGGCCTCGCTGGCCTCTGCCGCGGGCGCCTGGCCGCCGCGGGCCTGCTCCCGGGTTTCGTATTTGCCCCCGGCCGGCGGCGTCTCCGAATACTGGGTCACGCCCTTGGCATCCTTCCACTTGTAGACGGGCCCGGCCACCGCGTTGGCACTGGCCAACAGCAGCAGGCATCCCAGGCAGGACAAGGCACGCATGGCAAACTCCGCGGAATGGGCGTAGAACGCCGATTGCAGCATTGCCGCCGACGGCTGGCAAGTCGATTAAACTGGATTCCATGGACCCGATCACACCGCCGCCGCGCTCGCGCACGATTTACCTGCTGCCCAACCTGTTCACCACCGCCGGCCTGTTTTCCGGCTTCTACGCGATCATCGCGGCGGCCAATGGCGATTTCGTCAATGCCAGCATCGCCGTGTTCGTGGCAGCGGTGATGGATGGCCTGGACGGTCGCGTCGCGCGCCTGACCGGCACCAGCAGCGAGTTCGGCGTGCAGTACGACTCGTTGGCCGACCTGGTCAGCTTCGGCATGGCCCCGGCGCTGGTGATGTACCACTGGTCGCTGTCGGAGCTGAAGTACGACGGCGAACTGCTCGGCCGTCTCGGCTGGGCGGTGGCCTTCCTGTATGCCGCCTGCGCGGCACTGCGCCTGGCCCGCTTCAACACCCAGGTGGCAGTGGTCGACAAGCGCTGGTTCGTCGGCCTGGCCAGCCCGGCCGCGGCCGGCCTGATGATGTCCTTCGTCTGGGCCTTCGCCGATGGCAGCCTGGGCTGGAATGGCAACGAGCTGCGCTTCGTCGCGCTGGCCGTCACCGTGGTCGCGGCCCTGCTGATGGTCAGCCGCATCCGCTTCTGGAGCTTCAAGGGCGGTGCTGCCAAGGGCACCCGGTCCGACCGTGTGCCGTTCCTGGTGCTGGCGCTGGTGCCGATCGCCATCGCCATCGCGGTCATCGACCTGCCGCGCGTGCTGTTCGTGGTGGGCATCCTCTACGCGCTGTCCGGCCCGGTGATGTGGGCCCTGCAGCGCCTGCGCAAGAAGCCCGAGGCGGCGTGAGCAAGGACCTGCCCGTGTTGTGGTCCCCGGCCCAGCAGGCCTGGCTGCAGGCCATGGGCTACACCGTCTTCCACGATGGCCAGCTGGCCGCCGAGCTGGACGCGGCCCTGCAGCTGAGCGTGGCCGAGGCCGAAGCCGCGGCCGCACCGGTGCGCAGTGAAGCGCCACGGCAGCCGCAACGCCAGGCCGATGCGCCGACCGAACGCGCACCGGCCCCGTACGAACGCCCGGCACCGCCAGTACGGGCCACGCCGGTGGCTGCACCGGACACGGCGCCTGCCGCATCGCGGCCCTCGCCCAGCGGCAACGCCCGGCAACCATCAGTGCGCCTGCCTGACCGCCTGCAGATCGCGCTGCTGCGCGCATCGGGCTGCAACCCGAATGACCCGGCCACGCAGGCCCTGATGGACAGCTGGCCGCTGGAACAGCTGCGCCGCGATCCGAAGGCCAAGCGTGCGCTGTGGCCGCAGCTGCGCGCGCTGCGCAAGCGGGGCGCGCCGTGAGTGCGGTCGCCCGGCCGGGCCCGGTGTCGATGCGCGCCCTGCGCGAAAGCGACCTCAATGCGGTGATGGCCATCGAAGTGCGTGGCTATCCCTACCCCTGGACCCGCGGCATCTTCCTGGACTGCCTGCGCGCCGGCTACCCCGGCCTGGCCATGGAACGCGACGGCCTGCTGATCGGCTACGGCGTGCTGAGCCTGGCCGCCGATGAAGCCCACGTGCTCAACATCTGCATCGATCCGCTGGAGCAGTCGCATGGCCTCGGCCGGCAGCTGATGCGCGCACTGGTGCGCCTGGCCGGTGACCGTGGCGCGCAGCGCGTTTTCCTGGAAGTGCGGCCGTCCAATGCCCCGGCGCTGGCGCTGTACCACAGCGAAGGGTTCAACGAGATCGGCCGCCGCCCGCGCTATTACCCGGCCGCCAACGGTCGTGAGGATGCGCTGGTGATGGCGATCGAGCTGGTCAACGACGACCTGCAGACGATGCCGCCGCTGTAACGGAGAGGGATTGCCGGCCAGCGGCCGGCACTACCGATGGGTGGTTTACGCCATCCGCAGCGCCAGCACGCCAGCCACGATCAAGCCCGCCGCCAGCCAGCGCACCCGTGGCACGCGCTCGCGCAGCACGAACACCGAGATCAGCAGCGCGAACAGGATCGACGATTCGCGTAGTGCCGACACCATCGCCACCGGCACCTGGGTCATCGCCCACAGCGCCATCGCATAGGACGCGGTGGTGCCGACACCACCGGCCAGGCCCAGCGGCCAATGCTGGCGCGCGTAGGCCAGCACTGCGCCACGTCGGGTGTACAGCGCCCATGCCGGCAGCGGCAGGCCTGACAGCAGGAACAGCCACAGCGTGTAGGCCAGCGCGCTGCCGGACTGGCGTGCGCCCTGTGCATCGACCAGCGTGTAGGTGGCGATCATCAACGCCGTCAGCAGTGGCAGGCCGAGCTGGCCGCGACGTGCGCCCAGCGCCATGCACAGGATGCCGGTGCTGACCAGCACCACGCCCAGCCACGCCGCTGGCGGCAACGACTGGCCGAACAGGCTGCCGGCCAATGCGACCAGGATCGGCGCGCAACCGCGCATCAGCGGGTAGGCCAGGCTCATGTCCACCTGCTGGTAGCAGCGTGCGACCAGGCCGTAATAGGTCACCTGCAGCAGCACCGACGCCGCCAGCCACGGCCAGCTGTCCGCCGCGGGCATGGGCAGCAAGGGCAGGGCGGCAGCTGAAAGCAGCGCGGCGCTGCCGGTCACCAGCACCGTGCCGAGAAATTTGTCTGGCCCGCGTTTGACGATCGCGTTCCAGCTGGCATGCAGGGCAGCAGCGGCCAGGACCAGCAGGAAGAGGGAAAGCGGCATCACCCGATGATGCCATGTGGCAGAAAGGGAAACGCCGGGCAATGCAGTCTGTGTAAAAACTGAAAGCGGCTCCCCGGCGTAGTCCCCACAATCCCCCCAACGTAAGTTGCGGGCATTGTCGTATGCGCTATGTGTCAGGGCAGGATCGGGATCAGACGGCGTTGTTCCCGCTTTCGCTGGAAGAGTTGGTGCCAGCCGATCACCCTTGCCGGGTCATCGAGGCT